>JAEEKM010000163.1 GCA_016282455.1 Treponema sp.
GGGAAGAAAAAGGAAAATAAAAAAAAAGGCTGTCCGTAAGTTCTGTGAATGTAGTCAGTGAACCCACGGACAGCCGCTTGAATTAACACTTACTCAGTTTCTGAAACTTTTGTAAGTTCATATTTTATGACAGGTTTGTAAGTGAGACTTATTTCTTGGTCAACAGAAAGAGTAGCTGAAAGAGCCTGTGGAACTTCTTTAAGAGTGAATGTAAGAGTAGGCTCAAGTTCTGTTCCGCCGATTTGGAAAGTGCACTCAAGGGTTGAAGAAGCAAGAACAGAATCCACAGCAGAACTCAATGTAGAACTTTCTGAATTATTCAGCAAAAGTTCTGCGATGACTTTTTTTATAAATGTCTCATCCTGAATTTTTTCAGAAACAGTAGTAATCACTTTAGTTACTTTGTCTGTTACAATCTTCTGTGCAGATGATGGGTCATCCTTAATCATAGAAAGTTCAGAGTAAAGATCCACGATGATTGTTCCTGTTTTTTCATCACTAGCATCCTTTGTGATTTTGGGAACGCCAATGTATTTTGTTCCGCCAACCGTTACGCTAAATGGCTCAAGTTTCTCATAGTCATTTAGAATCATAGAGAAGTTTTGTCCATCATACACAAACTCAGAAGAAGCGTCCGTAAGGTCGTTGTTTTTAAATTTTTGCGAAAGTGTAAGAGATGCATCATCGATTATGTAACCCAAAGTCATCACGCTGTTAAACTTTGCAGTAAGATAATCAGTGAGGGTTGACATTTGGTCATTAAAATAATTCTGAACTTTTTCTGTAATGTATGACTGAATTACAGTTATTCCAGCTTTCTTTGCAGTCTGAAAGAATGTACTTGTGGAATCAGATTTAAGTGCGGCTATAAGAAGTCCGTCCACAGTGGTGTAGGTTTCTTTAAGCTCTTCAAGCTCAGCCTTGTAATCACTTGTTGTTGAACCTTCCAATACACTCTTAATCTGGAAGTGCAACTCCTTAGCATCACTGTTGTAGGAATAATTGAAAACAGAACCTGTTGTAGTTTCACTCTCGGCAGAACGCGCGATGACGTTAGAGTTTGCAGAAGAAGCAGAGTCAAGGCTCATTTTCACAGTGTCACTTTGAAAATCAAAAGTCACTTTGTTCTGCTCTTCAGAAGTGGTGTACTTACTTCCTTCCAGCTCATTTACACCTTGGGATTCTGGAAGATTATCTTTCACCTCTTCCGTCTCAGGGTCTGTCGTGTTTGCAGCATCGCCATTACATGCGGAAAACATGAGTCCAACAGCACAGATTGCAAAAATTGCACTTCTTGCATTTCTAGTAAGTTTCATTAAATGTCTCCTTGCAGCACAAAAACACTGCTGTTTGAATTTTAATTCGGTCGTCAGAAATTGTCAATTATTGGAAAATATTATTTTTTGTATTATAATTTTGTTATGGACAATATTCTTCTTACACATCAAATTGGCTCACAAATTATCGATATAATCAGGGAAAGTAAAGAGTGGTGTTTTCTTGTCACCCCTTACTTCCAACCTTGGACTCTTCTCGAAAGGGAATTTGAAAAGGCCTCTAAAGATGGTAAAAAAATCATGTTTATCTTTAGAGCTGAAGAATTAGGAGATAACACATACGCAGATTATTTGAATACCCAATACGGATTTGATGTTGCCTATGTTCCTAAACTGCACATGAAACTATATATGAATGAAAGAAAAATTCTTATTTCATCCATGAACCTTTATGATTATTCAAAAGAGAATAATTATGAAATCGGGTATGTTATCAATAATGGTTACTATGCTAAAAAATTAAAATCAGATGTAATTGAATCTGATCTTTTAAAGGATAACAACGTCAGAATTCTAACAGGAAACTCTTCTTCAACTTCCAAAAAGTCTGACAATAATAATTCACAAACTTCTGAAAATAAAACTTCATTCAGTTTCTTTAAGGATCCACGTGAAAATAGTTTTAAAGGATATTGCATACGCTGTGGACGTGCCAAAATTTCAAGTAATATAGATAAAGCCCTGTGTCCTGACTGCTATTCAGTCTGGAGTCAATTCAAAAATATAGACTATGAAGAATACTTCTGTCATTTCTGTGGAAATCGCTCCGAGGGTATAACTTACAGGCATCCCCTGTGTCTATCCTGCTCCTTAAAATATCCAAATGAATTTTAAAGCATCTACGTCAGTTTACCCCCAATCCTCTTGCCAAAAACTCATTAACACATTATACTGATAGTATCACTATCAGCGTGAAAGCGACATAAATGTCACTAAAGACATTAACTCAAAAAACCACTTGCCTGTTTTCAAAAACGGGTGTATGATGGATTCAGGTAATCAACACGTGTTGATATATAGAAATACAAGCACATTGGAGGCGAACATGAAGGTTCTGGTAATTGGTGGAGCGGGCTATATTGGTAGTCACGTTGTAAAAGAGCTCATGGCAAAGGGACACAAGGTTGCAGTGTTTGACAATCTTTCCAGCGGTCTGGTTCAGAATCTTTTCCCCCAGAATGAATTTTTTGCAGGCAGCATCCTTCACAAGGAAGAACTGGACGCCGCATTTGAAAAAGGATTTGACGCATTCATTGACCTTGCCGCATTCAAAGCCGCCGGTGAATCAATGATTAAACCGGAAAAATATTCCATTAACAACATCAGCGGAACAATGAATATCTTAAACAGCGCAGTAGAGCACAACTGCCTTAACATGGTATTCTCTTCAAGTGCCGCAGTATTTGGCGAACCCCAGTATCTGCCCATTGACGAAAATCATCCCAAGAATCCGGAAAACTATTACGGCTTTACAAAACTCAAAATCGAAGAGTTCATGGGCTGGTATGAAAAACTTAAGGGACTTCACTTTGCAGCCCTCCGCTACTTTAACGCAGCAGGCTACGACCCCACCGGTGAACTTTACGGACTTGAAAGAAACCCCGCAAACCTGCTCCCTGTCATGATGGAAGTTGCATGCGGTAAGCGTGAAAAAATCAGCATCTTCGGAAACGACTACGACACCCGCGACGGAACCTGTATCCGCGACTACATTCATGTTTCAGACCTTGCAAGCGCACACGTACTTGCCCTGGAATACATTGCAGAAAAAAAAGAAAGCCTCACCCTCAACCTGGGAACTGGAAAAGGAATCACAGTTACAGAAATGCTTGAAGCAACAAGACGCATCACAGGGCAGGAAATCAAAGCTGAATACGTTGGACGCCGCGCAGGAGACCCCGCCCAGCTCACCGCCACTTCTGCCCTTGCAAAAAAAGTTCTCGGCTGGGAACCAAAATATTCCGACGTAGACACCCTCATCAAAAGCACATGGGACGCCTACAACAAATACTATGCCGAACAGGACAAACTCAAAAAATAATTATTACTCCAGATAATTTTTTTCTCTTGAACGGAGCCCCTTTTGCAGACTGACATACTCTGCTGCAACCGGGGCTCTGTTTTTTTGTGGTCCCCGCTTTTCAGGGCTCCGCTCCCGCTCCGTTGCTCCGCAATGGGCTTTGCCCACCCTTCCAATCGGGCGTAAGTTAAATATTTCATTGGCAATTTAGCCCGATATGTTTTATAATTACTGTATGAAAACAGCAGCCGAATTATTTGAAAAAAAAGTCCTGATGAAAAAACTTCCAATTCTGATTTCAAACATAGTCATTGTCGGCTTTATAATTTTTTTCGTTTCCATTCACGTAACAAATCAGGGAAAACAATACTCTTCTTCCAACAGGGAAATTTTTGTAAACATGACCGTCAGTCTGGAACGGGTTACAACCTACAACCTTGAAGGAGAACAGAGGCTCTGCAATTCCTGGGCACGCTACATAAACCGCAACAACCTTACAATGGAAAAAGCAATCGAATATCTGAATACAGTTCAGGTAGTAAAAACAAACTGCTCCCACCTTATAATGCTTGACACCCTAAGAGGACTTTCAAACAGACCCCATACAGACAATCCGGAAGACTACACGGTTTCCTATGAAAACATAGACATAATCTCATCCTTAAAAAATCTAGTGTCTGACCTCTCTCCGGAACACAGCACCTATCCTTATACAAGTACCTTTGATTCCGTTCACGTTACCCGCTCCTACACAAATCCCATAAACGGAATTCAGTCCATTGCCTTCTGCGATGTAGTAAACCTAACAGACAGAGACGGCAGCATAAAAAAAGCCCTGCTCATGCGCATTGTTCCTTTGGAAAACATCAGCGGTAAATGGAGTTTCCCCACAGAACGCTACGAAGATGCACAGATTTCCATGATTGATTCTGACGGAAACTACATCATCAAGGGAAAATCTTTCAAGAACTCAAACTTTTTTGAATTCTACAAATCCTACAATGAATCAGACTACCATGACATGGAAGCACTAAGGGAGACGGTACACCAGAGGGGAAGTTTCATCATGAAAAACTCCAGGGGCGAAAAATGCCTCATAGCCCACGTACCTGTAAACTCTGCTTCCGACTGGTCAATCATCTCCTACATTCCGCTAAAGAGCATAGACAAAAACGAAGTAGACTGGATGCTGATGGGAGTTGTCGCCTTTGGTCTTCTCATACTGCTTGCACTCGACATAAGTGCCTATGCCAGTTTCAACAAAAAACTTGCAGTCACCGCAAAAGCCGCAGAATCCGCAAGCCGTGCAAAAACAGATTTTCTTTCCACAATGTCCCACGACATCCGCCCCCCAATGAATGCAATAATCGGACTAACGACTATTGCAGAAAAAAAAGTCAGTGAACCCCAGACGGTTTCAGACAACCTGAAAAAAATCCGTCTTGCAAGCAACCACCTCTTAACCCTCATAAATGACATTCTTGACATTTCAAAAGTAGAAAGCGGAAGACTGAGCCTGTCTCCAGTAACTTTTTCAATCGTTAACGCCGCAGAAAACCTTGTGAACATTTCCCAGCCCATGGTCAGACAGAAAAACATAGACTTCCGTTTCAGAAGCAAAAACATTACCGCTGAATACCTGTATGCAGACCAGCTTAGAATCAATCAGATTTTCATAAACATTTTATCCAACGCACTAAAATACACCCCCGAAGGAAACAGCGTTTATGTAGACCTCTGCCAGGAAGAAAGCGAAAAGCAGGGTTACATAAAACTTATCTACACTGTAAAAGACACCGGCATGGGAATGTCAGAAGAATTCATGAAGGAAATGTATTCTCCCTTTTCACGACAAACTGACAGCCGCATAAACGCAATTCAGGGAACTGGACTTGGCCTTACCATAACTAAAAAAATGGTAGACCTCATGGAAGGAAAAATTGAATGCCAGAGCGAAGAAGGAAAGGGAACCACCTTTACAGTAAGCCTCGATCTTTGTGTCAGCGACAAAAGAGAAGAAGAAATGAACCTTCCTTCACTTGACGTACTTGTAATTGATGATGATGAAGTCCTTCTTGAAACAGCCGGCGACACCCTTACCGCACTTGGTGCAAAACCAGAACTTGCAGCTTCAGGAGACGAAGCACTTGAAAAAATCAGTCAGCGAAAACAAAAGAACAGTCTCTACGAACTGATAATTCTTGACTGGAAAATGCCTGGCATGTCAGGAATTGAACTTACAAAA
>JAEEKM010000164.1 GCA_016282455.1 Treponema sp.
GAAACAATAAAACAGAGGAAACTTTCGTTCCTCATCTTTTTGTGGCACTGGACAATAACTTATCGCTTGAACGCGTTAAAGACCGGTATAGGAAAGAATCCGAAGAAGGTGTAACAAATATAATCTACACACATAATGACTACATGCCTAATGATAATGACTGTTTTCCCCATGATATAAAACTCCTTTACATCACGTGCACAAGAAATGGCGAAGACTTATTTTACGGCAGCACAATGTATGAGGGAAAAAATGTTTTTTTCCTTGTCGGAATTGACGGAAAAGAAAATGGCAAGTGGGGAGTAGTCGGTAATTTTAATTCTTCCAATGGTATGTCCATAACTATTTCTGAAGAGGACCTTAGTTTCAAATTGCCTCAAAACGAAAGCCCCTACGATTTTACTTTTTATGCAAAAGACTATGCAGGAAACACAGCCTCACAGTCTGTGAGCTTTAAGGCAGATTAAAACTAAATAAAAAAAAGCCGTCCGCATCTTCAGGTAACAGGAAGTGTACCTTTGAATGCGGACGGCTCTTTTGTTTTAGAGCGTATGTTTTATCACGCCCCTATGCTGCAAGAGCATTATTTGTCGTCGTGTACTTCGTACTGAACGTCGTCGGCAGAACCCTTGTCAAAACCAGATGCACCGCCTGTTGCACCGGCATTAGCACCTGTTCCATCTCCAGGGTTTGGACCAGCACCAGCGGCTCCCTGTGCAGCCTGAGCCTTGTACATCTCTTCGGCAAGTTTATAAGAAGCCTGTTTAAGAGCCTCACTCTTCTGCTTGATTACGGCAGTATCTCCACCCTTAAGGGCTTCCTTAACCTCATTGATTGCCTTCTCAATGTTTTCCTTGTCAGAAGCAGAAACTTTGTCGCCCATATCCTTGAGGGTCTTCTCTGTCTGGTAAACAAGACCGTCAGCCTCGTTACGGGTATCCACTTCTTCACGCTTCTTCTTGTCAGCCTCTGCGTTTGCTTCAGCATCCTTAACCATGCGGTTAATCTCATCTTCAGAAAGACCGGATGAGTTCTGGATCTGAATCTGCTGCTCTTTACCGGTACCCTGGTCTTTTGCAGACACTTTAACAATACCGTTTGCATCAATGTCAAAGGTAACCTCAATCTTAGGCACACCGCGTGGTGCAGGAGGAATACCAACAAGGTCAAAGTTTCCAAGTGTACGGTTCTGGCTTGCCATCTCGCGTTCACCCTGGAGAACATGGATTGTAACTGCAGTCTGTCCGTCAGCGGCAGTAGAGAAAACTTCACTCTTGTGGGTTGGAATTGTTGTGTTGCGGTTGATGAGTTTTGTCATCACGCCGCCCATTGTCTCAATACCCAGTGAAAGTGGTGTAACGTCAAGAAGAAGAATGTCTTTAACGTCTCCGCCAAGAACACCGCCCTGAATTGCAGCACCAATTGCAACTGCTTCGTCAGGGTTAACGGCACGGCTACCCTCTTTACCGAAGATGCTCTTTACCACTTCCTGAACTTTTGGCATACGGCTTGAACCGCCAACAAGAAGAACTTCATCAATCTTGTCTGCAGTAATCTCAGCATCCTTCATTGCCTTAAGACATGGCTCACGTGTGCGCTCAAAAAGATCATCTGTCATGCGCTCAAACTGTGCACGGGTAAGGCTCTTCTGCAAGTGCTTTGGACCAGTTGCATCAGCAGTAATGAAAGGAAGGTTAATGTCTGTTGTAGTCTGGTTTGAAAGAGAAATCTTTGCGTTCTCTGCGGCTTCACGAAGACGCTGCATTGCCATGGGGTCGCCAGAAAGATCAATTCCAGTATCAGCCTTAAACTGCTCAATAAGCCAGTTAACGATTGTGCGGTCCCAGTCATCGCCGCCAAGGTGGGTGTCACCATTGGTACTCTTTACTTCGAACACGCCGTCACCCAGTTCAAGAATAGAAATATCAAATGTACCGCCGCCAAGGTCGTAAACGGCAATTGTCTTTTCATTCTTCTGGTCAGACTTAAAACCAAAAGCAAGAGAAGCAGCAGTAGGCTCGTTAATAATTCTCTTTACATCAAGACCTGCAATCTTACCGGCATCTTTTGTAGCCTGGCGCTGTGCATCGTTAAAGTAAGCAGGCACTGTAATAACAGCCTCAGTTACAGTCTCACCAAGGTAGTCCTCAGCAGTTTTCTTCATCTTCTGAAGAATAAATGCACTGATTTCCTGGGGGCTGAATTCCTTGTTGGAACCATTCTCCTGAACCTGAACGCGAACATCTTCACCGTGGTCAAGTATAGTATAAGGAAGCTTTGTAGCCTCTCCCTTAAGTTCGCTGAATCTGTGACCAATAAGGCGCTTTACAGAATAAACTGTGTTCTTGGGGTTTGTAACCATCTGGTTCTTTGCAGGAAGACCCACAATGCGGTCACCCTTAGAAGTAAAACCTACGATAGATGGAGTTGTGCGTCCACCCTCAGCATTCTGGATAACTACCGGTTCACCGTTTTCCATAACGGCAACACAAGAGTTTGTTGTACCAAGGTCAATTCCAATAATTCTTCCCATAATATATACCTCTTTAATTTGTAGATTTATTCACCCGTTACTCGGATGCTTTCTGCTCGGCAGGCATGCTCACCATCACCTTTGCATGGCGGATCACCCTGTCCTTAAGCTTGTAGCCCTTCAAATATACTGCTTTCAGAACCGGTTCGGCAACATCTTCGTCAACTTTTCCAATAGCTTCATGAATATCGGGATCGAAGGGGTCACCGGCCGCTCCGTAGGCAACCAGATTGTACTTATTTTCCAGCATGGAAACCAGCGACTTGTTAATCATGGTAACACCGTCTGCAATACTCTTTGCATCAGTGGCACTGGAAGCCGCCTCAACAGTACGGTCAAAATTGTCCAGACTATCCAGAAGATCCTTCAAAAGGCTTGCATTACCATAGTCAAAAGCCTCCTGCTTCTCCTGAATGGAACGTTTTCTTAAGTTCTGGAAGTC
>JAEEKM010000165.1 GCA_016282455.1 Treponema sp.
AATGAAATGGGAGAAAAGGGCGGCATAAGAGGTGAACTTGGACTTCCACCAAAAACAGTCACCCTGGAAGACCTGAAAAAGTTTGACGGAAAAACTGTCACTGTAAAGGCTTTTGAAAAAGATGATGCGCTTATTGTGTTTGAGGTGAAAGAAAAGTAAAGTGAAACCTGCCACTTTTTTTGTGGCAGGTTCCCTCTGGTGTGAAAATAAGGAGAACTATGCCATTTCCTTTTGTAAAGCGAGTACTTCTTCCAAAGGGAGCCCCTGTGCCTGAGCTATTTGCTCTGGAGTACCTAAGTTCATCTGGAGTAAATTACGGGCGGCTGAGATTTTTGTGTCACGGGCGCCATCCTCGTAGGCCTCTGTGCGGACTGTGCGTTCATATTTTTCCTGATCAAACTCGTGTAATATCATTCCAACCACTTCGGACTTCCTCTCTTTGAAATAACCGTTTAACAGGTTTTGTGAAATTGCCCAGTCGGAAGCTTCCGCTATGGCAGTATTCCGTTCAATACCTGCACTAAGATTTGCTTTGACTCGGTTTACGAACCTGCAATAATCATATAATGTTTTGCATTTTTTGTTAAGGCTTTCGTTGTGTCCTTCGTTTATGTTTAACACTGTTGCAGTCCACTCAAACTTTCCTGGAACGCTACACGGTTTTTCAAAGGCGGATGAAAGAAAAAGTTCTTCCCTGTCAGGCATTTCTTTTGTGCCATTGTAAAGTACATAATAGGCCGGAGTTGGAATCTTTTTTAGGCGGGAAGAGAGTACACTTCTGCTGTCTTTTGAAACATACTTCTGGTAAAGTTCTGCAAAGTAGAGAAATCCCCTTAACGGCATGTTCGGATTAAAGGATGCCTGCTGTTCAATAAGAGTGAGCTGAGAATCAATAAGAAGGGATACATCGTTTTTCATGGTAAGATAAATCACACCTTCAATTGTTGTCAGAGTAAGGTCATCTACGTTTTCGTAATGAGAGCCGGTGAGTGCGTTGTAAAGTGACAGCAGCCAGTCCTTGTGTTCCTCCGTTCCAAAGATTGCACGGAAGAGGGTGTCCTTGTAATGATAGTTCATGTTGTAATTCATGTTTACCTCATTGATAAAGTTTTAATACCGCCGAATTTTACTAGCGCCATGGAGGGCGCCGTAAATGTTTACCGGGTATATATATTTAATGGGGGTAAAAGGGGGCAAAAAGACAAATAATAATGAAAAAAATGTAAAAAAAATATGTGTTGAGCGGGAAACTGGCATTCCACTCCGTTGCGTGCCAGTTTCCCCAACCAATACATGTATTTTATTTCGCATTTACCTTTACAGTAGCATAGGTTCCCCATAGTAGACAAATATTTTCATATCTCCTATACTCCTACACATGTACCAGAAACTTCCTTCAGAGAAACTTCCCATAAAATTAATTGCACTTGATTTAGACGACACCCTGCTGGATTCAAACGGACAGATAAGTGATGAAAATGTTTCTGCCTTAAGAAAAGCCGCAGAAAAAGGAATATATGTGGTGCTTTGTTCCGGAAGGGCAGAACATGGAATTCTTCCTCATGTAAGAAGACTGGACATTGCAGGAAAAGAAGCAGGCCGTTATCTCATCGCGGTTAACGGCTGCAGTGTATTTGACCTTCACACAAGAACTCAAATCTATCAGCGCACCGTAAGCCCTGATATTCTCCTTCATGCAGACGAAGAAGCAGAAAAACTTGGACTCAGAAGCGAAGTCTATACGGCAGACACAATCTATTACGCAGAAGAAACTCCCTGGACAAAAAAAGACGTGGACCTCTGTAAGCTTAAAGGTGTGGTAGTTCCCGACTATAAAACCTTCCTTCAAAAAGGTTTTGTAAAAATGCTTATTCCCGGAGAACCAGAGACACTTCAGATTCTGCAAAAAAAACTAAAAGAGGATTTTGGAGACAGAGCAGTAGTCTTTACTTCTAAACCCTACTTTCTTGAACTGCTCCCGCCCCACTGCGGTAAGGGAGAATCCATCAGCTGGCTTTCTGAAAAACTTGGCATTGCCCCTGTAAACACCATGGGCTTTGGCGACAGCATGAATGACGAGAGCATGATCCGCCTTACAGGAAACGGAATTGCAATGAAAAATGCCCTTGACTACATTAAGGAAATTGCCCGCTTTGTAACGGAAGACGACAACAACTCAAGTGGAGTGGGCCGCTTTCTGGAACGCTACGTCCTTTAGGAAAATAAATGACTTTTCTTGCAGAACTTCACCTGCATTCCTGTCTCTCAAGTGACAGTCAGTTTTCCATGAATCCGGAGAGCATGGTAAAAGCCCTCGCCAACAGAAAAACCGGACTTGCCTGCCTCTGCGATTTTAACTCTGCACTAAACATTCCCGCATTTGCCATTCATGCAAAAAAACATTCGCTTGCATCCCTCTTTGGCATAGAAGTAATTTGTGCCGAAGGCTGCACTCTCCTCTGTATGTTTAACGACCCCTTTGCCGCAGTAGAGTTAGGTTCAGAAATCTACAATCATCTGCCGGAGAAAAAATCCTCTGCACCGCGAAGCCAGCTTTATGTAGATGAAAAAGGAGATGTCCTGGGCTGTGTGGAAAAAGAATTAACTGCAAGATGTGACATTGGAATTCAGGAACTTGAAAGGGAAGTGCATAAAAACGGAGGCCTTGTAATTCCATCTGCGGTTGACGGAGAAAAACATTCCCTTGTGAGCCAGTTTGGAAAAATCATAAAAGGAAAGTGGGATGCCCTTGAGTTTCTTCACCCCGAGCATGCAGGAAAAATGATTATGGAAAACTATCCTGTCCTTCCTTTTTCAAAACCTGAGTTCTTGGATCAGCTGGGAGAAAGAGGCATAAAACTTTCTACGGGAGATCTTCCCCTTTTGCATTCTGACGGAAAAGTTAATCTTCAAGCAGTTTATAAAGCGTTTGAGAAACGCCGAGTGATTGCAGAAGAGAATTAAGCCTTACTTTTCCATCTTCTGTGTTTTTAGAAGTTTGTGTCTTAACCGCCCTGAGCATTATGTTCTTTGGAGTATGAGTCATGTCAATAAACTCCAGCGCCTGAACACAGTAACCCTTCTGTTCAAGAAGTTCTGCCCTGACTGCATCTGTTGCAAGTGCGGCAAGTCTTTCGCGTAAAAGCGGATATCGGGCAATGCTTGCAAGAGGATTTTCTTTTTCCAGTGCCGGAAGTTTTTCTAACTGAAGGTTTATTTCATGCTGGCAGCAGGGAACGCTTAAAATTACAGGCACATTATTTTTAATGGCAAAATCAAGTGCATAGTCTGTGGCAGTGTCGCAGGCATGAAGTGTTATTACAAGATCAATTCCTTTCTGGTTTCCGTAGTCAGCAATATCTCCAACAGAAAAATTTAAGTCAGTGTAGCCGCATTTATCTGAAAGTTTCTGACAGTTTTCTATTACTTCTTTTTTCAAATCAAGACCGGTTACCTTACAGGGAATTTTTTTAACTTCATGAAGAAGATGATAGGCCGCAAAGGTAAGGTAACTTTTTCCTGAACCAAAGTCCACCAGGGTAAGGGGAGAGTGTTCTGAAAAAGGATTTTCTTTTCCACGAAGTTTTTCCATCTGGGGGATAAGGTCGTTTATGTATTCTGCAAAACGGTTTATCTGCCTGAACTTGTCGTATTTCTGTGCGACCACTTTGCCTTCTTTTGTCATAACGCCCAGTTCAACAAGAAAGGGAACTGGACATCCTTCTTCAAAGAGATAGTTTTTCTTTCTGTTGTGGGGAATGGGCGATTTTTTTTCGCCAGAAGTGTTTTCTTCCGAAGTTTTTATGGGCTTCTTTATGGAAGTGATTTTTCCATGCCGGTTTGTAAGAATTGTTTCTTCTTCGTCTTCCCTTCGTATAAGGGCATTACGGAAAGTTTTTCCCGCGTGTTCATTTACAAAGTCTTCGGCTTCTTTCTGAGACAGCTGTTTTCTAAAGGCCTGTGTCTGAGTAAAAAATTCCCCTTCGTAAGTTTTTGCGCCGGGGGAGAGCAGGGCTGAGTCAACTTTTTTCCATATCCTTACTTTTATGTAGGGTTTTTCCAGCCTTTCTTCTGAGTTTTTTGCGGGGCGGGATAATGTTGCCTGAACAATCATAAAAAGACTATAGCATTATTTAAAAAAAAATGATACACTGTCTAATACTATGGGAAAGGTATTTGTTTTTGTGAACCAAAAAGGCGGTGTTGGAAAGACAACTTCCGCAATCAACATAGGCGCATACATCGCACTTGCCGGCAAGAAAGTACTCCTTGTGGACTTTGACAGCCAGGGAAATATGTCCAGTGGCGTTGGTGTAAGTAAGAAAAAGCCCACCATCTATGAACTTATGGCAGGTCAGTCTACGGCAGAGGAAACTATCCGTCACACAACTGTAGAAAACCTTGATGCAATTTCTGCTTCAATCGACTTGTCTGGTGCCGCAATTGAGCTTGTTGACCAGGAGAACAGAGAGTTCTTCCTTAAAAATGCACTTGCTTCAGTTAAGGATAAATACGACTACATTCTCATTGACTGTCCCCCTTCTCTCGGTGTGCTTACCTTAAACGGACTCGCTGCGGCAGATGCAGTTCTTGTTCCCATGCAGTGTGAGTATTTTGCACTTGAGGGAATTACCCTTCTTTTACAGACTGTAAAAAAAGTTCAGAAGAGCATTAACAAAGACCTTGTCATAGGCGGAATTTTCTTTACCATGTACGACAGCCGTACCCGTCTTGCCCAGGATGTGGTCATGCAGGTTAAGAGTTATTTTAAGGATGTTGTTTTCAATACAATCATTCCCCGTAACGTTCGCCTGAGTGAAGCTCCTTCTCACGGAGAACCCATCTGTAAATATGACCCCAGCTGCATAGGCGCAAAGAGCTATGCAAAACTAGCAGAAGAGGTAATAAGCCGTGGCTAAGCATCAGGGACTTGGACGGGGTTTAGATGCCCTCATGAGCGATGAAGAAGAACTCGACAGGGAGAATGAAGCTTCCAGGGAAGAAAACGTTTCTTTTTCTGCACCTTCAGCAAATGCAGAAGTAACGGGTCTTTCCCTGCCGGAAGGAATTACCAGCGACGAAGAGGGAACCCTTTGGGTAAATCCGTCTCTTCTTAAGCCGAATCCTCGCCAGCCGCGTCAGTATTTTGACGAAGAAAAACTGAATGAACTTTCCCAGAGTATAAAGGAACACGGTGTTCTCATTCCAATCATCATTGAAGATGCAGGGGATGGTTCTTTCTATATAATTGCAGGTGAACGCAGAACCAGGGCAGCCCGTCTTGCAGGACTGGAAAAAGTACCCGTTCAGCTAAGAAAATATTCAGATGCAAACAAACTGGAAGTTGCCCTCATAGAGAACATTCAGCGTACAGACCTTAACCCCATAGAAGAAGCACTTGCCTACTTTAAAATCATGGAGATGAATTCCATTACCCAGGAAGAAGTAGCCCAGCGCGTAGGAAAGAGCCGTGCCACTGTTGCAAACTCAATCCGTCTTTTAAAACTTCCGGAAGACATGCAGCGTCCTCTTGCATCAGGTGAAATTACAACCGGTCATGCAAAAGCCCTGCTTTCTGTAGTAAACCCCGCTGACCAGAGGGTTCTCTTTGGAAAACTTATGGGGCAGGGACTTTCCGTCCGCCAGACAGAACAGCTGGCAAATGAATTAAACGGAGGTTCCCGTGCCGCATCTACAAAACCGTCTGCTCCCAAACAGGACAACCGTGATCCCAACTATGTTTCAATCGAGCAGCAGTTTATTGATGCCTTCGGTACCAAGGTAAAACTTTCAGGAAACTTCAACAAGGGTACCATTACAATCGACTACTTTACTAAAGATGATTTGGACCGGATATACAATATCATAATCGGTAACAGGAGGTAGCCTGTGGAAAAGGAAAAGCAGTTCGATATTAAAAAGTACCATCAGACTTTGTGTCCCAATCCTCCGGATTTTCTGAATGATTATCTTGGAACACCTTCCGTGCAGCATCTTGCAGGAGTAGGACTTTTATGTGGCACCGACTGGACTCCTTTGTTTAAGAACCGCTTTTTCTACTCCCGTCTGGATCATTCCCTCGGGGTTGCCCTTATCATCTGGAATTTTACCCACGACAAAAAGCAGACACTTGCCGGACTTTTTCATGACATTTCCACTCCTAACTTTTCTCACGTGATGGATTTTAAAAACGGAGATACCCTTGTTCAGGAAAGTACGGAATCCCTTACTGCAAAAATAATCAACGAAGACATTACTTTAAGTCAGAAACTTTTTAGCGAAGGCATTTACAAATACGAGATTGACAACTACCACCGCTATGCCATTGCAGACACCGACATTCCCGGTTTGTGCGCAGACAGACTTGAATACATGTTCCCCAGCGGAGCCATTTTATGTGACAACTGGAACAATGACAGCATTGCAAAAGTTTATTCAGAAGTGCGTGTCCTTCAGAATGAGCATGGTCTTGCAGAACTTGGTTTTAAGGATCTTGAAGCAGCAGTTGAATACACAAAGAAATATCTTGAAGTTTCAAAAATCCTGCAGATGAACGAAGATAAACTTTCCATGCAGATGCTTGCTGATGTGGTTGCACGTGCACTTGAGTGCGGCTTTGTTACCGAAGATGATCTTTATACCGTGCGTGAAAAAGACATGATTCTTCTTTTTGACCGCATTGCAGACACAAGTGCAGATGAAAAGTTTACAAAACTCTGGCACACTTTCCGCCAGATGACAAAAGTCATTCATACGGAAGAGCCCATGGAAAACTCTTACTGCATCAGCCTTG
>JAEEKM010000016.1 GCA_016282455.1 Treponema sp.
GCATTTTTTCCCTGTGCTTCGTAAGTGTCCGCAAGGGCAGACAGGGCTTTTCTGTCATTTGAATCAATTCTTAAAACTTCGCTGTATTCTTTTTCTGCATCCTCAAACCTGCTCTGGGAAGCATACACTTTTCCAAGCTTTGTGTGCATGTCCTTGTTCTGAGGATTTATCTGAATTGCCTGTTTTACAAGTTCACTTGCATCTTTTGTTCTGTTTGTTTCAATGAGTAAATCTGCGTAGTCGTCAATTGCATCTATCCAGCCCGGTTTTGAACGGAGTGCGGCTTGAAATTCCTTAACTGCTTTCTCCCATTCACCAAGGGCTTCGTAACTTTTTGCAAGATTTAAATGCAGCACAGGATGGTTTGCATCTACCTTAAGTCCCAGCTGATATGCATCTATTGCGGCCCGATGATTTTTCTGCATTGCATAAATGGAACCAAGATGATTGTAAGCCAAAACGTCACTGGGGTTTTCTTCTACAACCCGCTTAAAGCATTCGAGTGCATCATCGTACTTTCCCATGAGTTTATAGGTAAAGCCCAGGTTGTAAAAAATCTGAATATTGCTTTCGTCTTTGATGATTGCCTGTTCAAGAACTGCAATGGATTCATCATAGCGTTTAAGGCGGCGGTAGATTCCACCAAGTTCATTCATGGCACGAACATTGTTTCCGTCAATGCTGATTATGTCGTTGTAAAGGGGAAGTGCCTGACTGTCGTCTCCGCTTTTAACATATGCTTCTGCAAGTGCACTCAGGAGTTCAAGATTGTGAGGTTCACTACGCAGCAAGCCTTTGTAAAGTCTGGCAGCCTGGGCGTAGTCACGGGAAAGCATTGCTGATTTTGCACGTTCAAGAAGAATCTCATTCTGCTGATTCAAATTTGTCATCTCTTACCTCCGTGGACTCTTGCTCTTTAACGGCCTTGAGTGAACTTCTTTTGAAAGTTCTCCCTGAATCTGACCGTCATACCTTGAGTAGGATGCCACTGCAAAATAATATATTTTTCCGTTTTTTAATCCAGTTAAAGTAATGGTTGTGGTGTTTCCAACGTTAATGGGAGATTCCCCCTGAACAGCTTCCCTTCCAAGATACTCACCGGGTCTTTCACCATAATACACATAGTAACCGCCTGCAGTATCATCAACTGAGTAAGACCAGTTAAGGGTTACTTCTCCGTTACCCGGCACTGCATTTACCACAAAAGGCGGCAGAGGAGAAGCAATCTCGTCAAAGAGTAAATCTATCTGAGTAATCTGGGGTGAATGTAATCCGCCTCCGTCAGGGAAAAGTTCTGCGGCAACCTGAAAGTACATTCCCCTTAAGCCCTGAATGTCTGTGTTTGTAGAAACGGAAACCCAGGCAGGTTCATTTTCCGTCCAGTTGTAATAATTGTCTCCGCAGCGGACATAAAATTCAATATCAGTCTGGGAAGGAACATTTGTGATTGCATCAAGTTTTAAAAGCTGGGCTCCCCTTGAAATAAGCAGGGGTTTTGTGCAGAAATATCCGCCGTCAGTTTTGTAAGTGTCAAAGCGCAGTTCGGGGTCAACGGAACTTTCTGCAGTTCTTACCATGCGGAAGTCATCTATGCAGCCTGTGAACTGGGGGCAGAGGTCAAGGTCTGCAACAACTCCCAGCTGGGGCGTGTAAGGGTCTCCACCCACTTCCCTTCCGTTTGAAGTTACATAAGTGAGGGATTCAAGTTTTCCGTCAATTCTGTATTCAAGCAGTCCTGTTTCTACATCAAAACTGATTGAGTGATGGGTCCACACATTTGGAATGATGATGCTGTAGCTCTGAATGGTAACGCTTCCGCCGTCTGCAGTGTAGCCGTTAAATACATTTGTAAAACGCCAGAGCAGATGGTTGCTTTCTATGCTTGCAGAAATCATCTGGTAAAGGGGATAGTTTACCACAGTGCGCGAAGATCTCCAGGAAAGAATTATTTCTCCGTTTTCTGCAATGGAAGGATTAAGCCAGAACTCAATCATAAAGGAACCGGTAACTCCGCTAGTTCCAAAAAGTGACCCCTGTTTTCCGGAGAGACGGATACCGCCTGAACCTCGTGCAAGGGCTGACTGTTTTCCCATCTTTGCTTTAGAAGTAGAATACATGTGATTTTCTGTAATCGTGTAGTTTCCGGTTACATCAGAAAAGTCATCGTTTTCAAAATCGAGCAGCATGTCTGTTAAGGAAGTAACCTTGCGGGCATTTGTGTCCAGGCTGATTGACTCCCAGCCGTAGCGTCCGGCACCTTTTACCACACCGTCCATTTTTTCAATATCTTTCCATCCACCCTCTCCGCCAAGGATAAGATGTTTTTCTTCTGCCGTAAGGGAAAGCGGCATAAATATGAGTAGACAAAGAAAGGTAAAAAAAAGTATCTTATTATTAAGCATAGTATGAGCGACCTGAATACTGAAAATACAACGGCATCTGAACTTCCTCCCCGCGAAGTGCTTCACCAGACTGCACTCAAAGCTCCCTCTTCGAGCGGCGTATATATGTGGCGTGATGGTCAAGGAACCATCATCTACGTTGGCAAGGCTAAGAGCCTCAAGAACCGTCTTTCTTCCTACTTCAGCGGAAACAAGGATATTAAGACCCGGCTTCTTATAAGCAATGCCCGCACCATAGAATACATTACCACAAACAATGAGTATGAGGCATTTCTTCTGGAAAACAACCTCATTAAGCAGCATACTCCCCGTTACAACATAAACCTTAAGGATGGAAAATCTTATCCGGTACTAAGGTTTACAAACGAAGAATGGCCAAGGCTTTTTAAAACCCGAAGAGTTGTTCAGGATGGTTCACGTTATTTTGGTCCCTTCCCTGATGCAACTGCCCTGGACACTTTTATTGATACCCTCTACGAGATTTACCCCATCAGGCACTGTAAAAATTTCCACAAGAGAAGCACTCCCTGTATGTATTACCACATAGGACGCTGTCTTGCTCCCTGCTGCAAAGATGTGGATAAGCACACCTATATTGAATTTATCGAAGAAATCGCCTCTCTACTTGAGGGGAAAGGTGAAGAAACCACTACAAAACTTGAATCTGAAATGAAAGCAGCCGCTAAAGCCATGAACTTTGAAAAGGCAGCCAGACTGCGTGACGGACTTAAGGCACTTTCTGTTTTGCAAAACCAGAATACGGTTGAAGGATTTGACGGAGA
>JAEEKM010000166.1 GCA_016282455.1 Treponema sp.
ATACCAGGTTACGATTGCAACAGGGTTTGCAGTATCTTTGTTTGCAATTGACAGAGAAACATATTTACCGGCTCCTCCATTTTTGGCCGAAGCATATTCACTTCTTGCACCGCTCACACCGCTTGCCGCAACAACCTGAATGGGTATGCCGCTGTTTTTGCTGTTGCTATAGTAGATAAAGGATTCCTTAAGGTTGTTTGGACGAATATTGTAATCACCTTTAGAAGAATGGGCAAAACCTGTGTATTCACCTGTATAAGACCCCTGACCGCTTACAAAATCATTCAAGCCGTAGGCATTTGCAACCTTTCCGCTGTTAAAGCTATTTGTATTTTTGGTTGAGTCCTTTCCGTCAATATTGTCAGAAGCATCACCCACAGTTCCCCACCTGAAGCGAACCTGTTTTACGGGCTGGTCATAGTAAGCCATGAAAACATAAACAGGAGTTGTCTGACTTGGTTCTGTATTTACTGCTCCTGCATAAGAAGTGTCCATGGAAATTGACTGAATGCGGTTAATGTCCGTTGTCCAGCCGGTAGTGTCACTGTTCAAAGGCAGAGAAGATGAATCCAGACGGCTTGCATTTGCAGAGTTACAGTAGTTCATGTTCTGGTCGTAAGTGCTGTATTCAATTGGAGTTTCACGGCTGAAGAACTGGAAGAAAGCACTCTCCGCTGCCCTTGAGGTATCCGTACACATTGCCGCACCATAGGCATAACCAAAGGAGTCAAAGGTAAAGGAGTTGTGACTAAAGCCTCCATAGTTCATGCCAAAAGGAATCTGAGAATAGTTAGTTCCTGAAACTGTTGTATTTTCTGCACCCCAGGCATTTGCATTTCCGCTGTCGGAGTTATAACCCGGCATGTTAAAGTAAAGAATACTGTTTGCAAAACTAAAGCCCGGAGTTCCAGTCTTGGGGTTAATCTTCATGTTCACGTAAGAAGCCCCACCGCTTACAGGTTCAGCCGCATTCTTAAACTGCCACACGTCAAGATAAAGGTCATCAGTAAGGGTATTGTTGTTTACTCCGTTTGCTTTTCTGTTGTAGGCATTTGCATAAGAATCATCAGAAAGTTCTCCTGAGTAAGAACCCGCTGCATCATTTTTGTTAAGGTTGTTCAAAGCAGGAATGCCGCTTACAGTAAGAGATGCTTCTCCGCTCTTTGCACCTGTTGCAGAGTTTGTGTTTACGCTAAGGGTGACAGTGTTTGACACAGAGTTTCCGCCCACACTTCCATTAGAAAGAGTTGTTTCAGTCATTCCGGGAATGCTTACCTTTGCAAGGTTTGTTCCAAGGTTGTATCCTGTAAACTGAATAACTTCTCCTTCATAAACCGGGTAGTGTCCTTTTGCGGTACGGGCATAAACAGAATGATGCTGTTTGTCAAAGGCACTTAAGTGAGTAACAATTTCTTCTACGTAAGGAACAACATCTACCTGTTTTGTAACCGGGTCACTTGTGTGAACTGAATTATAGTCACTTGCAGTAACAGTGATGGTTTTGTTCTGTCCTGCGCTGCCGGTGATTTTTTCCGTGTCTACAACAAGAGTCCAGTTAACGGTGTGTCCTTCCTGACTTACATCTACATCAGAAACTTCAAAGGCTTTTATTGCTGCGGTAGAAGTAACATTAGCAGTATTTACCCATGAACCGTTTGTGTAGTTTGCAAGAACTTTAGAAGAGAAGATATCTGTAAAGCCAAGAGAAATGGAAGAAAGAAGATTGTCGTCGGTAACGCTTCCCTTTATGGTGATGATGCCGCTTACTTTTGCATCCCTGTCATAAACTCCGCTTCCGTTTTCTGTAAATGATTCAGCGGGTAATTCTTCCGGCAGTTCAATGTGTCCGCTTATACTTCCATTGTAGAGTACACTGTTGTCGTCTGCGCCCTTCCAGTAGAAATTATCAATGACTGGAACCGGTGCATGGTCATCTGTGGTGCTTACTGTAACAGGAAGGCGTAAGTGTGCCCACTGGCTTGTGCTTCCTGCAACACTTTCTTCAGTTGAATCCCAGAAGGTAAAGAAGAGATATTTTTCTCCGTTTGTCTTTAAGGCATTGTTGTCGGAAGAAAGAATGATTCCGCCCTTGTCTGTAATTTCATCTTCAATGGAAGAAGTTCCCCTGCTGCTGGTGTTTGCAAGAAGATTTTCTTTTGTTGCAAGGGCAGTTACATTTCCCGCTGCTTTTTCTTCCGAGTCAGAAGTTCCGCTTGTGAAAATGTAGGAGAGGTTCCCGTTTCCGCCAATGAACTCAGGGATGAGGCACAGACCGTTTTTCACTTTGAAAGAAGCAGAATCGGTTTTTACGTTGAACTGGGCACTTCCGCTTTGTGAATTTATTGTTGAGTAATAGCTGAACTCACCCAATGCCCTTCCGTTTGCAGTTGCCTTGTCTTCATCCAGAGAAGTAACGGTTTTTGCATTTGCATTAAAATCAAACTTGCCGTTGTGGTTTAAATCCGTTCCCAGCAAAACCTTTGCAATGCGGGGTCTGTTGTTTTCTACTTTTGTTGCAATTGAACCTGAAGTGATGTTTCCTGCATTGTCCATTGCCACAAGACATATTTCTATGGGGCCGTCAGGAATGTTTGTAGAGTCAAGGCTTGCAGTCCACATGTAACTGGAACCTAAACTGCTGATTGATTCTACCATTTCATCTCCGTCATCATTTACAACAGAAACATTGTCTTCTGCAATTGATTCGGTAAGTTCGTGATCCACCACCTGTGCGTAAATGATTTCCGCATCAGCAAAAGAAGCAGAAGCCGTGGGACTAAAGGTGATTGTTCCGTTCACTGAATCCACAGAAGTAATGCGGGAGTAACTTCCTGCAATCTTCACAAGTCCACCAACACGAACATTCTTGTTACTCACAATCAGTGAGGATGTAAGAGAATCCTCAGAAGTTCGGCTTGCATTCTTCACACAAAGGGCCGCAAGCTGATCCGAGTTGATGAAGATATCTCCGTTCTCCGCCGTGTCTGACTCAACCTCTGTATCAAGAACAGATTTATTTTCCTCACCGAACATTGGATTGTAAACCCGAGTCTCGCTTGCACCGCTTCTCGTAAAGTAGAAGAGAATGGATGAAAGTCCTGAGCCGTCTTCCTTAACTGTGTCTCCGAAAGTGAACCAGCCGTTGTTGTTTACCACAGTTGAATTTGAAGACTCCGTTCCCAACATTTTGCTTTTGCTCTTTAAGCGAAGTGATGTTCCAACGCTTGTGCTTTCTGCATTGCTGGTGTTGTACAAACTTGGAGCCGTGCTATCTATGTTTATCTGGATTGACTGGTTTGCTTCACCTGAGTTGTCATCCATTGCTTTGAAGACATTATAAATTGTACCGGTTCTGTCTGTAGGAACTTTTATGTTAAGAGAATAACTGTCTGTGTCGTTAGTAATATCACTTGCTCCGAGAGGAATTGAAATGGAGCCTCCCGAAATATTCTTATCTTCAAAGGAAATGGAAGAGACCTTGTTATTATCGTGAATGTCTGCAACAAGATACCACTCACCTTTTTCAGAAACGCTGTTGTGGCTAATGTACATTCCGCTAACATACTCCCGTTCTGTTACAGGAGTTCCGATTGCCTTACCTGCTCCATACTGAACAAGTTTGACATTTCTGATTACAGGCACCTGGTTATCAATATTGATTACAATCGGAGAAGTCCAGTCGCGGGTGTAGTCTTCGTCATCCCAAGCGCGGATTCTTGCACGAAGATATTTCTTTCCGTCATTGGAAGAAAGAATCTTATCTGTGTCCACAACAATCTTCCAGCTGTTGGTTCCTGTGCAAGTGATGCCCCAGTCACCACCGACCGTTTCTCCGTTGGAATTTGTTGAGCTGCGGCTTTCATTCACCAAAGCAGCCTTTACTGCACTATCATTCCAAGTGCTACCAGAAAGAATTGTGTAGTCTGCATCCGTAAAGAGTCCGTCACCGTCTGCATCAATCTGCACCTGAACATCATGCACGCTCACGTTGTCGCTGGAACCGCCATAGAGAGTAACCTGACCGCTTGTGGTTGCACCGTTCTCTGGAGAAGAAATCCAAGCCTTGGGTTTACCACCCTCCGGGTCCACAAGAACATAAAGTTCATTTTCTGCTGAAGCTGAAACAGAGAAAGTTTTTCTTACCGCAAGGTTACCAACAGAATCTTCTGTCTTAAACCAGATAGGAACTTTGTAAACGTTCTCGGTATCAGTTTCCTCAACAGCATAAACAAAGTCATTACCTTCTTTTACAGAAACATAGTAGAGCAAACTATCAGAAGAATCAGATGCACCGGAAGCAAATTTTATTTCCCATGAAGTAGAAGCGTTTATCTCGTTCCATTCTTCATTCTCTGCTCCCGTGTAACTTTCACCATTTTTTGGAATGAGCCAGTAAAGGGATTTGAGTGAAGAGTAAGTGTCCTGCATGAGTCCCTTTACTGTAATGGAAGTTGTAACTGCATCACTTATGTTGGTGGTTGGGGTAATAATCTGCACTGTAGGTGCGCTTGTGTCCCAGATGATGTTTACATTGCTCTGTCCCTTCTGCCCCGAGTTGTCGCATACAGAAACACGTACCGATATTTGTCCTTCGCTGAGCGAGAGTGAGCCAAGGTTTATTCCGGAAAGATAGTAGGTGTAGGTTCCGTCAGCGTAGTCCGGTTCAGAAAGAAGACTTACATTTACAGTATTTGTTCCAAGAGTAACTTCCGGCGGCGTAAAGTTTTCGCCTGTTTTTTTCATGCCCACTGCTTCTTTTACAGTCACCTTAAGGTAAAGCCATTTGTCTGCGCTTCCAAAAACATTTACACTCTTGTTCCACTGACCGTCACTTGAACTTTCGTTTCCGTGGGTAAACTGAATCTGTGTTACTTCGGGCGGCGTTAAATCTGAGGTAAAGGAAATTCCCTGCAGTGCAGAAAGTGCATAGTCTTCAGAAGCAGAGACATCACCTTTGCCCTGAATCATAATTGCTTCAAGACGAGAACCTGCCTTGCTGTAGAAAGAACTGTTTTCTCCGTCTCTTACGTAGAAGAAATAATTTTCCGGGCCCTCTGCGGTTTCAAAAGACCAGCTTCCGGTTCCGCTTTCAACTTCTATTTCTGTCCAGTTCTTTGCATCTGACTCTGACGGAAGTTTAGACGGGTCGAAAATATCTTTTGGAATGAACCAGAAACCTTTTACATCTCCGTCATCATCAGAGATTGTTCCCTGAACTGTCGTGCTCTTAATTGAACTTCCGCTCCTTGACTCAAGGTTTGTAAGTTTAATGAGAGGTCTGTCTGTTTTCTGATCAATGATAAGGTTTCTTTCCAGAGAACTTTCGTTTCCTGCCCTGTCTCTTGCCACAATTCGCAGCGGGAGATTTTGTGTATCTGTCAGACTGTAAAAAATGCCTGAGTCAATGTTTACTTTCCAGATGCCGCTTTCTTCGTCGTATCCGTTTTCAGAAGTGAGGGTGTACTTGAGGCTTGTGTCCTTGTAAATTTCAATGGCGGCAATTTTATTGGGATCACTTGTGCTTCCTGACAGAGTGAAAGTTTTGTTCACTACGTCATTTTCTTTGTGGGAAGAAACTGTGAGTGAAGGTCCCTGACAGTCCAGTGCCAGTGAACCGATAACTGTGCTTGCAGAAGTGTTTCCTGCCCTGTCTGTAACTGTGGCACTTACACTGTAGGTTTGCGTAAAATTACTGCGGCCTCCTATGAGGGCAGTAACAAGTGCATCGTTTGGAGTAAAAGTAAAGCTTCCGTTTTCAAAAAGCAGTGTGCCGTAAGTGTCTGTTCCGCTTTCAATTTTTACAGAACCCACCTGAACTGTTGCACTCTTTATTCCGGACATGTTGCTTCCGTTCTGCAAAGTGTTGGAGTCGCTTGCAGTAAAGGCATAGTTTCCGCTGATGCTTCCGCTTGTAAGGAGAGTGGTATCTGCCTCAGAAGAAATTACAGGCGGCTTTGTGTCAAGGTTGATGATTCTTGTAACGGATGTACTTTCGTTTCCGGCTTTGTCTTTTGCCTTAAGAATTATTGTATTGCTTCCTTCTTCAAAACCAGAAAGGGTAGTGTTGAACTTTTCAAGACCGTTTGCGTTTTCTACTGCACTTGTTCCAAAAGAAGATTTTCTTGTCTGTCCTGAGGCTGGGGTAAGGCTTGCAGTAACTTCGTTAACGCCGCTTCCATTTTCTTTCCAATAGCCTATTAAAGAAAGGGATGTCTGGTTGCACCAGCTGTTTTCTGCATAAAGAGTGCCGCCGATGTTTTCTGCACAAGAACTGTAAGAATAAAAATCAGGCGCTTCCTTGTCTACAAGGAATGCCTGACTTACGGCAGTGCTCTTGTTTGCATAAACTTTATCCGTCTGGTTTGTGGTAGAGTCAGAAGTTTTGTCGTTTGCAGTAACTGCAAGTACAATGCTTTTTCCATTTGTAAAGATAGGATCATTTTTTCCTGTAAGTGGAATGGAAATTACTGCAGATTCCGCTTCGCCTAAATCAAAGGAAGTGATTGTTTTTTCTGAAGAACTTTCCGGGTAGAAGGCAATGGGGTTTTCAAAAGAAGGGTCGCTTTCTTCATAGAGTGAATAACACACATTCTGAATTCCTGAACTGTCGCTCACCGTAACTTCCATTTCTATTGAGTCGCGTACATAGCGGCTTTGGGAAGTTCCGAGTTTTATGGAAGGCTCTTTTGTGTCTACGTAGAAAGTGTATTTTTCATTTGTTAAATCTGCTTTTTCATCACACACCTGAACTGCTGCCACATACTTGTATCTTCCTTCTGAAAGTGGAAGCAGAGCGTCTGAAGGGTCAATTGCAATTGAGTAGGTGAAGGAGGGTTTTGTTCCGTTTGTTGTTACTGTGTATGAATCTGCAGAAAGGCTTACTTCTTCTTCTTCTCCGGAGATTACATCTGTTCTTTTTAGAGAAGTAATTTTCATGGGCTCTGCTGCGAGGTTTAAATCGTCTGTGGTAATCTGGCCTTCAATTACAAAGCCCTTGTTCTTTAAGCACTTGCCTGAAAAAGTAACGTCTGGATTTTTAAAGAAGAGGGTAGGGGCAGTGTAGCCTGAGTAAACTAAAATGCCATAGCCCTGCTGGTTTTCGGGAACAAGAAGGTTTTCGTCTTCGTCACAGCCGCTTACTTCAATCTGGTAATAGTAGCTGGATTCAAGTGCAAGCGGACGGGATTCATTTCCTAAAGGAATTTCATAATTCTGTTTTAGGGCAGCATCAACATTCCATTCTCCCTTTGCAAGGATAGTCTGTTTTGAACTCAAATCTTTTGAAAGGGCTTCAGGATCATGACCCATGCAGTAAAGGTCAATTTCTACAGAAGAAGCGTCAATTCTTGCATTGTCAAAACCTGCGCTTAGATCTACAAAAAGAGAAGCCGTTGTTGGGGTGATGCGGTAACCCTTGTTGGCATTTTTTGCCATGCTGTTTATGGGTTCTCCGCTTTCGTCAAGTCCAGTTTCGTAGCCGCTTACCTTCCAGTGGGGAACGTTGTCGGGGTTAATCTGAATTTTTAATGCATTTGTTTCAGAAATGTTTTTGCTTGAAACCTTACAGTTAATGGAATTAAGGGCTTCGAGAATTTCTCCCTTTTCTTTTTCGCTGTAACTTCCTTTTCCCTTGTAAAGGTCTTTGAGTTTTGTTGCGGTAAGGGAATAGGTTTTTACGTTCATAAGGGATTTGTAAAATTCAGTTGTGTTGATGTAAAAATCTTCAGTTGTGTTTCCGCTTCCCTTTCCTTCTTCTGAACTTGTGTCCTGATAAAGAAGGGCGTTGTCATTTAAAACAACTGTACAGAGGAAGGTTTTGTCTGTGTAGGCGGCACTGTCAATGTCGTCGTCTTCGTAAGTGGAAGAGGGATTGTTGTTGTAGAGTTTTAAATAGTTTTCCCTCAGTCTTCTGTAATTAGCAAGGATTTCCTTTTCAGCCTCTTCTTCGGCCTGGGCAAGTTCTGCTTTTGTGTAATATTTGGCAACCAGAAGGGGGTTGTCTGCTGACATCTGACCGAAGTCTTCTACCTTAATGCTGATTTCTGAATCTTCCGGAGAAAGGGTGCCGTTTGTGTAATCCCTGAGAATGAAAGTGAGGGAAGAGATGCTGTTGTCGTCTGCAATGTCACCTGCGAGTTTTATGTTTCTTCCGTAAATGCTCGGGCTTGCGTCACTAACAAGTTTTAGGGGGGAACTTAAAAGCAGGACAGGGGCATGATTGTCTATGGTAACCTGTCTTTTGTCTGTGGAAGAATGGAGCTTGTCTTTTGCGGTAACAAGGATGTTGTAGTTTCCGTCTTCAATGGGGAAAGTATTTTCTTCTTTTTCGTTCAGTCTGATGTTCCAGCTCTGTCCGTCTTCTGAAATTTCTGCTTCGTAAACTTTTGATTCTTCCTGCGTGCGTGTGTTTTCCCGCTGAACCTGGACTTTTAAAACTTCCACGTCGTCACTGCAGCTGCCTGAAAGAATAAACCAGTCGCGGATAACTGAACCCATGGGCGGGTAGGAGATTTTTACTGACGGCGGTTCAATGTCCAGGGCTGAACCAAGTCCTACGTCACAGCCGGTTGCTGTAAAAAAAAGTGTAAATAAAAGGGCTGTAAAAAAGGTGATAAAAGTGGTAATTTTAACAATTTTTCTCATATATATAGACTACTATGGAGTATTTTTTGTGTCAAAATTTATATGTGAAAAAAGAGAAAATAATCACTTTTATCATAGAAAAAAGAGAAATTTGTTTTTAGTCAGCCCCTGCTTTGCAAAAAACACAAAAACTCGTAACAGTTATCTTGTAAGTTTTCTGTACATTGTCTTGTGGGGATGATCTTCATCAACTCCGAGTTCTTTCTTTCTCCATTCGGCGTATTCGCTCCAGTTGCCTTCGAACCATTTTACTTCGCTGTTGTTTTCAAAGGCAAGAATGTGGGTGCAGATACGGTCAAGGAAGTAGCGGTCGTGGCTGATTACCATGACGACGCCAGCAAACTCGTTGATTGCTTCTTCCAGACTTCGGGTAGTGGTAATGTCCAGGTCGTTGGTAGGTTCGTCAAGAAGAAGAACGTTACCTGCTTCCTTAAACATCATGCCCATGTTAAGCCTGTTCTTTTCTCCACCGGAAAGTACGCTGATTTTTTTGTTCTGTTCGGCAGAAGAAAAGTTAAACCAGGAACAGTAGGCATGAGCGTTAATTTCGCGGACTGCTCCGTTTACAGGGCGACCCTTTTCATCTACTGCACCAAGTTTAATCAGGTCTGAACCATCGGAAAGGGTTTCATAAATTGTCTTGTTGGGGTCAAGTTTGCTTCTCATCTGATCCACGTAAACAAGCTTTACTGTTTCACCAATCTTTATGTTTCCGGAATCAGGTTTTTCTTCTCCGTCAGATCCGTCCGGCATCTGAACCTTTTGTCCTGCGGCAGTGGCAATCATCTTAAAGAGGGTTGTTTTACCTGCACCGTTTGGTCCTACAATGCCAACCACGGCACCTGCGGGAATGTGGAAGTCAAGATTTTCAAAGAGAACCCTGTCATCAAAACTCTTGGTAAGTTTTTCTGCATCAATAACAACGTTACCCAGGCGGGGACCTGCTGGAATGGAAATCTGGCTGTCCTTAAGCTGAACCCTTTTGCTTTCTTCTGCAAGAAGCTGCTCATACTTTGTAATGTGTTCCTTGTGTTTTGCCTGACGTCCCTTTGCACCTGCGTGAATCCATTCAAGCTCTTCCTGCATCTGTTTCTGGCGGACACTTGCCTGTTTTTCTTCCAGTGCAAGACGTTTCTGTTTTGCTTCAAGCCATTCAGAATAGTTGCCTTTGAAAGGATAACCTTCACCACGATCCATTTCCAGAATCCATCCGGCTACATTGTCAAGGAAGTAGCGGTCGTGGGTAATTGCAATGATTGTTCCAGGATAGTTCTGAAGGTGACGTTCCAGCCATGCAACAGTTTCTGCATCCAGGTGGTTGGTAGGTTCGTCAAGAAGAAGAATATCCGGCTGCTGTAAAAGAAGACGGCAGAGGGCAACACGGCGGCGTTCACCTCCGGAGAGAACATCTACAATCTGGTCTGGGGGAGGACAGCGGAGGGCATCCATTGCAAGTTCAAGGTTTGCATCTAAGTTCCATGCATCACAGGCATCAAGTTTTTCCTGAAGTTCTGCCTGACGGGCACAGAGTTTGTCAAAGTCTGCATCCGGGTCACCAAAGGCTTCGTTCACTTTGTCAAATTCTTCAAGCAGATCTGTAATGGGTTTAACTCCTTCCTTTACAACTTCAAGAACTGTTTTACCTGCTTCGAGTTTAGGCTCCTGTTCCAGGTAACCCATGCTGTAGCCTTCGCTAAGGTGAGTTTCTCCAACATAGTCTGTATCAATGCCGGCAAAAATTTTAAAGAGAGAAGATTTACCTGCACCGTTTTCACCAATCACACCGATTTTTGCGCCATAGTAATAGGAAATGCTTATGTCTTTTAAAACAACTTTTGTTCCATAGCTTCGTGAAACACGGTCCATGGTGTAAATAATCTTTTTGTCGTCAAATGTTTTTGCCATACGCTGATAGTCTCCGTTTCTAGTCTTTGAAACAGTATATTAGAGATGGCAGAACTTTACAAGCGTTAGTCCCCACAAACATAAGCGACCTTTACTTCCCTGTCTTAATCCGTATGCCAACCCATGCAACAAAGGAAAGAATTGCATAGAGAGCGGTAACAAGAATTATTGCAGTTACAGAACCCAGCTTTAATCCTGCAATCACTGCCAGAACTCCGACACCCATGGTAAGGAACATGTTGGGAAGCAGATAAATTGCAACAGAAGCTCCCTGTTTTATTACCTCAATGTCATTTTTCCAGTCCAGTTTGGGGAACAGTAGGTTTATTATCATACCTGCGTTTGTTGCGTAAATGCACTGAACGATTCCGCAGACTGCAGAAAGCAGCAGTTCTATAAAAGAAGTATGGGCACTAAGTGACAGAATCACGTTTCCAAAAATTGCAAAGGGAATTGTAAGGCAGAGATTAAAAAGCATTTTTCCGCTGACAAAAGTTCTTAGCGAAAGGGGAAGGCTCTGGAAAATCCAGATGTTCTTTCCTTCCATGGAGTAGGAAACGCTTGTCGTACTTGTCATGCCCACAAGGAAAAATACAATCATGGGAATGGCGGGAATGAGAATGCTTGTGTTCACCGGAGCACCGTGAGTAAAGAAGGCAATGATTTTGTCAAAACCTAAAACAAGGGCAAAGAGACAGAGAATAAACAGAAGAATAAAGCCCAGTCCGTTGTTTACCATGTAGTTTGTAGAACCCAGCATGGCACGCAGTTCCTTAAAGGCAACAGACACTTCAGGGGAGCGCACTTCAAGTCCTTTAAGGGTATATTTTTTTGAAGCGGTGCCAACCATGAGTCTTGAAACAATCTGTCTGTAAAAACGGCTTATTACATAAAAGGTAATTTCAAAAAATACAAGGGAGGCGGCAATGATGAAAAGGGCATTCAAAAAGTTTGCTTCTGTTACTGCCTTTACAAACCACTGAACCGGAATATAGGCAGACTGAGCTTTGTTCATTGAAGCAGAAAGGGTCTGCATGGTCTGCTCGATTTTATCGTTTGCAAAAATATCTTCCATTACGAAGCGGAGTGAAAAAAGTGCCAGTACCAGAATAAACATGAGAATGGTCTGAACAAGATTTTTGTGTCTTGACCTTGCACCAAAGGCTGCAATCACTGTTCCAAGAAGAGATGCTGCAGTCATTGGAATAAGCGGCATAAAAAATGTAAGGACAATCCAGAGAAGGTATGTGAGGATTCCTGCTTTTGTAAATATTCCATAAGAAACCATCATTGGAAGAGAAATGCACATTACCAGAAAAAGGTTCTTTATGTACATGTAAAGAAATCTTGAGGAAACAATGTTTTTTACAGAAAGCGGAAGAGACATTGTCATTTCATAATCTGACAGTGCAAAGATGTATCCGTTTGTCCTGAAAAGACAGAGAATAAATTCCATTGCGGAAATGATAACTGCACAGGAAACAGGAATTGCTTCTGTAAGACTGGTCATTCCAAAACCAAGTGAAGTGAGGATACAGTATGCAAGAAGAATTATGTCAAGAATAATAACTCCTACAAAGTTTCCAATGTATTTACCGCGGACTTTTTTATTTTTTTCATGGCGGATTTTATTTATGGAACTTGTAGAGAGAAGAAGATTTTTTAAGAAGACGCTACTCTGCATGTTCAACTACCTCCATGAAAACTTCTTCCAGAGATTTGTCTCCGGTAAGTTCTTCTGTTTTTCCGGAGGCAACAATTTTTCCTGCCTTGATGATGGCAATTTTATTGCAGAGTTTCTGTGCTACTTCTAGCACGTGGGTTGAAAAGAAAACTGCACTTCCTTTTGCACACAGGTCCTTCATGATGTTTTTTAAGGTAAGGGCTGCCTTGGGGTCAAGACCAACAAAAGGTTCGTCCAGCACCATAAGTTTTGGTTCATGAATGAGGGCAGAAATGATGGCAAGTTTTTGTTTCATTCCGTGTGAGTAGGAAGAAATCATGTCGCCGAGTGAGGAGGTAATTTCAAAGAGGTCTGCATATTTTTTAATTCTTTCTTCGCGGTCTGCTTTTGAAATTTTAAAAACATCTGCAATAAAGTTAAGGTACTGAATGCCGGTGAGGTATTCATAAAGATCCGGATTGTCAGGAATGTAGGCGGTAATTTCCTTACAGGCCATGGGTTCAGTTTTTACAGAGTGACCGTCTATGAATATTTCACCTTCCTGAAAATCAAGAACCCCCACTACTGCTTTTATGGTTGTACTTTTTCCGGCACCGTTGTGACCGATAAAACCAAAGATGTCACCTGCTTCGATTGAAAGACTCACATTGTCACAGGCTTTTTTTTCTTTTCCATAACTCTTAGAGTAGTTTTTAATTTCCAGCATATCCGGCTCCATAAAATAAATGTATATGCAATTATAAATCTATTTTATTTAATGCGCAAGTCTAAGTGCAGTCAGGAAAAAATCTCATGAATCATTTTTGAAAAAAAAAGTTTTAACTATGAGTCAAAATGATACATTTTATTATTCAAAAAAAATCCCGCTGTTTCAAAATGATACTGTTATGTATGTGGGAAAAAAACATGACGGCAGAATTTCTTTTTAACAGCCCTTTATACCTTGTGTGTCTTGCAGAAAATATCGGAATGAAAAAGTTGGCACGGCATCTGCATTATGCTAAGTGTACCAAGGAAAGCAGAAATGCCAACAAGGTACGGGCTGCTTGAGCGGCTCAAATAAAATAAATTTTCGGAGGCTCAGTATGAACGAACTGGCACTTTTCAACTCACTTTTTGATGATGGCTTTGGTCTTGATCTTCCGGCATTCACTGCCCGCAACTACGGTGTTCCAAAAGTGGACGTAAAGGAAGACAAAGAAGCTTACACTCTTGAGATGGATTTGCCCGGCCGCACCGAAAACGACGTGGACATCAGCCTTAAAGACAAGGTGCTCACAATCGCTTCTGTAAAGGACGACAAGGCAGATAAAAAAGAGAAGAAGGAAGAGAACGAATGGCTTATTCACGAGCGCACCCGCACTTCTTTCTCCCGCAGTTTTACTTTACCAACTGATGTGGATGCCGAAGCTGTGAATGCATCTTTCAAAAACGGTGTGCTTACAGTAAAACTTCCCCGCAACAAGGTTGTAAACGAACCTAAGCGTATTGCAATTACTGCGGCATAACGTTTTCTACAATGGCTTCTACAATTTCAGGGAAGTACCACTTACATTCCCTCCTGTTGTAGAAGCCGAATTTTTCTGAGACAGCGGTTGAAGCATTTGCATCTCCGTTGTCCCAGAGAATGCTGCACATTCCGTAACGCCTGCTTTGTGAAATAAAATAACTGAACCACTTAACCCTTTCTTCCAGATTGTTTTTGTTTGTTGCTCCGTATTCCCCAATCACTACAGGTATTCCTTTCTGAATATACTTTTCATTCAGGTCGGCAAATGTTCCGTCAATTTCACTTTTGTGTTTTTTTTCAAAAGTTAAATCACCTGGTGCTTCCATTGCAAAAGAATAAGGCGTGTACATGTGAACGGAAAGAATCAGCCTCTGTTTTTTGCCGTGAGAAAGATTATCGTCCGGCATTTTAAATGCTGCAGAATCAAGTACACTGTGGGGAGAGGCTGCAATACCAGGAATCATAATAAAACGTTTTTCGTTGTTACCGCCGGAAGATCGGATTGTATCTACTGCAAGCTGGTTCAACTTGTTTAGGACCTGCACTCCGTATTTACAGTCATTACAGCCGGCACTAACCCACCACTCATGGGCATGACCTCTAAGGCGGGGTTCATTCATCACTTCAAAAATCAGATGTTCATCATAGTCGTTGTTAAAGGTTTTGCTTATCTGACTCCACACGCTTTTTATAAAGAGCATGCTTTCGTTCCAGCAGACCATGTTTGGATAAAATCCGTCACCGTAAGAAATACCGGAAGGGGATGAGTAGTTGTCGTGATGGATGTTTATTATTACAAAAAGTCCGTCTTCTATGGCCCAGTCTACAATTTCCTTTACCCGCTTCATCCATTTGGGGTCAATGATTCTGTTTTTTGCTTCAAGATGATTTGACCAGCTCACCGGAATGCGGATTGTTTTAAAACCTGCCGCTGCAATTCCGTCAATCATCTCTTTTGTTGTTTGAGGCTGACCCCAGCTTGTTTCAGAGGAAAGATCTGCACTTGCATTTGCATCAAGTGTGTTTCCCAGGTTCCAGCCTGTTTCCATTTTTAACACAAGTTCTTCTGAACTTATGTCATGAAACTCTTTTGATTTTTTTGATTTTGCAAAAGTAAGTGTAGAGGCGGCAAGAAAAATACAGAGACTGCAAATGAAGCGTTTCATAATTCTCTCCTACATTACAAGTTTTATTTCGTTTTCTTCAGAAAGCATTTTTTCACTGATGTAGTTTTCAGAAAATTCTTTTCCGTTAACATACAGTTTTGTAAAACCACTTTCTTTTCCTTCTGGGTTTTCCACGGTGATGTTAAGTTTTTTTCCGCGGAAGCTTTTTTTCATTGTAAAGGATTTCCATTCTTTTGGAACAGAGGGAGAAAGTTTAAGTCCGTTAAAGTCAGGCCTTATGCCGAGAATTCCTTCTACGCAGCCTACCATGATTGTAGAAGCCGTTCCCGTAAGCCAGTGCACGTGACTTCTTCCAAAGTGAGGGCTTGCTTTTCCTTCCGTAAACTGACCGTAGCAGTAAGGTTCAAGTTTTCTTATGTCTGCAATTTTGTTCTGGGCAGCAGGTGCGTTTTCCATAAAATACCTGAAGGCTCTCTCACCGTGACCGCACAAACTTTCTGCAAGAATAATCCAGCCCTGAGACTGAGAGAATATTCCTGCATTTTCTTTTACGCCTGCATTGTAAATAACTGCAAGTGCTCCTTCAAAGGCGTGGGCATGGTAAGGGGGATCCATGAGAAGAAGACCGTATTCGGTGTTAAGATTTTTCTCTACGGAAGAAAGTGCTGCCTCTGCCTGTTCGGGATTTGCAAGTCCTGAAATGACAGACCAGCTCTGGGGGTTAAGCCACATGTTTGCTTCCGCATCATCCCGTTTACCGATTGTTTCTCCCGCTTCCGTAAAGCCACGGATAAATCTGTCTTCATTCCAGCAAAGTTTGTTTAAAAGTTTTCCAAACTCCTTTTGTTTTTCTGTTATGTAGGAAATATATTCGCTGTCCTTTTTGTATTCTGCAAAATGTTTAATCACACTCATTGCATAATAGAACTGGAAGGCAACAAAAGTTGATTCACCGTTTTTACCAAGGCGCAGGCAGTCGTTCCAGTCAGCGTAAAGACCGGCAGGAAGTCCGTGGGGACCTAAGCGTTCCATGGAAAAATTTATTGCTCTTTTTAGGTGTTCATAAACACTTGCCGAATCTTTGTTTGCAAAGGGAATTACTTCATCAATAAAAGAGAGGTTTCCGGTTTCTGAAATGTACTTGTATACAGTCGGGAAAAGCCAGAGAGCATCATCTGCCCTGTAAGCGGGATGTCCGGTTTCTTTTACATAGGAAGGATCATCGGGAGTGTCCTCATGTCCTGCATTATGCGTAAACTTTACAAGAGGAAGTCCTCCTCCGTTATCAACCTGCGCCGAAAGCATGAAGCGGATTTTTTCAAGAGCCATTTCCGGTGCAAGATGAATTATTCCCTGAATGTCCTGCACTGTGTCCCGGTAACCGTATCCGTTTCTTAAACCGCAGTAAATAAAGGAAGCAGCACGACTCCAGATGAAGGTCATAAAACAGTTGTAGGCATTCCAGGTGTTAATCATTGTGTTAAACTCTTTGCTCGGAGTATTTACCTGAAAGTTTTCAAACTTTGAATGCCACCAGTTTTTAAGTTCTGCAAGTTCTTTAGAACAAGTCTCTTTTGTATTCTCATAAGGAAGAATGCATTTTTCTGCTTCGTCGGAATATTTCATTCCAAGAATAAAGGCAATGTCTTTTTCTTCCCCGGGTTCAAGTTCAATCACTGTGGAAAGGGCACCGCAAGAATTTTCATTATAAGAAAGTTCTCCGCCGAGGTTTCCTTTTTCAACGCCAGTGGGGTTATTGTAACTGTGGTAGAGTCCTAAAAAGGCTTCTTTGTCTCCGCAGTAAGAGGAAACAGGATTTCCTGCAAGGGCAAAAAATCTTTCGGTTACGATTTTGTTGTCTACAGGCTTATCCTTTTCTACGTCAGAGAGATTTCCGTGCACCTGCTGTGTGATTCTGTTTTTTTCAAAAAGGGTTCTTCCGATAAAAAGTGAGTACTGAAGATTTACCTGATCCTGTTCGTAGTTTGAATTGTTTGTAAACTCTGCATATCCTGTAACGGTAAGGGAACGTTTTTTATTGCTTTTGTTTACAAGCTTCAGGTTCCATACTTCATGACTTTTTCCAAGCGGAACATAATAGAGGGCCTGTGAATGAATGTCAGAATAATCTGCGGTCATTATTGTGTAGGCGGTTCCGTGCCTGCACTGACTTTTGTATTCAGAAAGACTTTTTGCAACCGGCTGCCAGGATGCAGACCAGTAGTCCCCGTTTTCATTGTCACGGATGTAAATGTAACGGCCGGGTTTATCTTCTGCATTAAAAACGTAACGGAGTATTCTTCCGTTTGCGCCTGACTTTGCAAAACTGTAACCGCCTGCGTTGTTGGAAATAACTGCTCCATATTCAGGAGAGCCAAGATAATTTGCCCAGGGCGAAGGGGTGTCCGGGCGGGTAATCACATACTCTCTTTTTTCATCATCAAAATAACCGTATTCCATAATGCTGCTCCTTATTTATTTGTTTGTGTTAAGTCCCAAATCTTTTTCTGTGTTTGCAGGAAGTCTTTTGTCTGAACGAATTGAAACTTCCAGAAGATTTATTCCTGCTTTTGTTTCCTTTGCTTCCACTTTGTAAAAGCCCTTAAAGAGATGCGGCTGGCCCACTGTAGCGGACATGGGTTTTCCCTGAGTGCTGCGGCATGAAAAAGAACCTGCCACTTTTCCGTTAAGAAGAAGGTTTGTTACAGACTGGGAAAGATCATCTGCTTCCTTTACAAAAGTTCCGCTTATGTTGTAAACGCCTTCTTCTTCTATTTTTATCCATGTATATTTGTTTTCTGCAAAAGAGAAGTTTCCCTCTCCGGTAAAAACTTTTTCCCCATAAGAAATGTTTTTTTCTTCAGCCTGAATTTCCATTTCATTCCTCAGGGGCTTTAAGGGATTTTTTGCAGCCTTTGTTTTCATGAGAAATAAAAGAATGTCTTTTGCAGAACGCTGTATTTCTGCACGGGAAAGTTTTTCTTCTGCAAGGTCAGAGGAAAGATTGTCTCCCAAACCGTTTTTGTCTGCGCTGTCGTTTGGAACAACCATGTAAAGGTTTGTACGTGCCCTTACCATTGCAGAAAGGTTTTTTGTAGAAGGGGCTGACTCTTTGTTTCCGTTAACACAGTCAGTCATGCCGGCCCACCAGTCAGTCATCACAATGCCAGAAAAATTCCACTCTCCGCGAAGAATGCTCTGGGTAAGGTCGTAGTTAGAAGCGCACCACATTCCGTTTAGTCCGTTGTAGGAAGTCATTATGGCAGAAGCGTTTCCTTCTTTAACAGCAATTTCAAAGGGTTTTAAATAAATCTCCCTGAGTGCCCTCTCTGAAACAATTGAGTTTTCTGTTCTTCTGTGGCTCTCCTGGTTGTTGCAGGCAAAGTGTTTTATTGTTCCTATCGCACCGCTCATTGAAAGTCCCCTCACTGCCGCAGCGGCAATTTTTCCGCTTAGAAGAGGGTCTTCTGAGTAATACTCAAAGTTTCTTCCGTTAAGGGGATTACGGTGGATGTTACAGCCGGGTCCCAGCAAAAGGTCTATGTTCTTTTCATAAAGTTCCTGTCCCACCACTGCATATAAATCTTCCACAAGAGTGTCGTTCCAGGTAGAGGCAAGAAGTGTTCCTGTTGGAATAAGAGAGGCTTCTTCTCCCGTATCAAGTCTTATTCCGGAAGGACCGTCTGCACAGCCTGCAACAGGAATGTGATACTTGTCATGAAGGGCATCACTTGTTCCGCCAAAAGCCGAGGCAATTCCTGCAGTAACTTTACGGCTCATCATTCCTTCGCCACGGACAAGAGTTATAAGTTCTTCATCCGTAAGCTGTGCAATAAAAGCGTTAATGAGTTTGGGGTCTCTCTGTATGTCTTCAAAAAGAAGGTTCCGGTTGCCGATGAATTTTATTTCTTTAGGAATGTTCTGATTTATTTTTTCTACGAGGCTGCTTTTGTTAAGGGGAACCTTTGTGTTTTCTTCCACCGTGCACAGTCGTTCAAAGGAAATGCGGGGGGCACAGGACTGACTGCATTCTTTTATGACTTTAGTGCTTGTAAGTTTAAAAGTCTTTTTGTCGTCAAAGAAAACTTCAGAAAGATTTTTACTGCTGTTTCCAAAAAGAAAATGATAGTTTCCTTTTTCAAGAACATAAGCGTTTGCAAAACCTGAAAGTCCGCTGTCGTCGTAAGAGGAAATGCTGTATTCGGAGAATGAAATTTCTATTCTGCAGCTTTCACCAGGGGAAAGTTCAGGTGTTTTTTTGTAACCGCAGAGAACTCGTTTGCTTTTACCGATTTTTCCCTGGGGGCACTCTGCATAAACCTGTACCACTTCCTTTCCTTTTTCATTTCCTGTATTTGTAACGGAAACTTTTACGCAGAAAAGAGAATCGCTGTAGGAAATACTTTCTGCTTCAAGGGAAAAACTTGTGTAGCCCAGACCAAAACCAAATGGAAAAAGAATTTTCTCTTTTGCAAAAGTGTAAAAATATCTGTAGCCAACAAAAATATCTTCTTTGTAAAATTCATTTTCTGCAGAACCAAAATATTGTGTAGAGGGATAGTCGTCTATGGAAAGGGCAATTGTGTCTGTGAGTTTTCCGGAGGGGTATCTTTTTCCGCAGAGGGTATCTACAAGTCCGCTTCCTCCGTCCATGCCTCCATGCCAGCAGAAAAGCAGACCTTTTATTTTATTTGCAAAGGGTTTTTCTAAAAGCCAGCTCAAGTCAATGATGTTGGGAACATTCAGGACGACAATGACCTGTGAAAAAAAAGTGCAGATTTCTTCAAGACATTTTTTTTCATCATCAGTAAGAAACCAGCTTCCTTTTTCTGCCTTGTTATCCATGTCTTCACCGGCTGTGCGGCCAAGAACATAAATTGCTTTTTGAGTTTTTTTACAGTTGGCGGAAAGAAATTTTTTGTCAAAAGTCATTTCTTTCTGAAACCAGGGTTCACTTGCCCATTCGCCGTTTCCATTGTCAAAGGGATTGTCTTTTATCCATTCTCTATATGTGTTAAGAAGTTTCTGGTTTATGTGAGGAATAATTTCCCCTTCTTCCCTTAAGCGATCAAATCCGTCAATAAGATTTCTTGAATAGGGAACATGAACTGAGCCCCCTGAACCAGTACCGCTTTTGTAAAAGTCAAGCTGACAGCGGCCGAAGATGGAAATTTCATCATCACCTTTAAGGGGGAGAACAGAATCTTTGTTTTTTAGAAGAACGCATCCTTCTGCTATGGCAATGCGGTTTAAAATTTCCTTGGTCATAGCAACATTGTATGAATGGATGCGGTGAGAAAACTATCATTTTTTTATTCTTTTTTTCAGATGATTATTTTTTACTTTCGTTATCTGTAAGTTTGTTCCGGAAATTCATCGTGCGGAATTTTTTGGGAGTGAGTCCGGTGCTTTTTTTGAACACACTGATGAAATGACTTTCTGAGCTGAAACAGAGATAATTGGAAATATCTGTAGTTGTGTATTCGGTAAATACCAGCAGGTTCTTTGCGGCATCTATTTTTTTGTCGGCAATGTACTGGGCAATTGTAACGCCCACTTCTGCATGAAAAAGTTTTGAAAGATAGGAAGGACTTAAGTTTGCGGCATCTGCAAGGTCTTCCAGAAGAATGCGGGAATGCAGGTTGTCATAAATGTAGTCAATGCAAAGGGTAATGGGTTTGGAATAGAGGTGTTTTGTTTTTACCTGCTGCATTCTTTTAACGTAGGCTTCACAAAGTTCCTTGTGAATTTCTGCAACGCTTTCAAAAGAATTACAGGTATCTATCTTGCGGATATAAATGTCACTCAGGTTGTAGGCCGCTTCCATTTCCAGTCCGCCTTCTATGCAGTATCTGGTTATGAAAGAAACAGTTATTATTGTATGATACTTTAGGTTTCTTAAGGGATTTTCGCTTAACTTTCCAAAGCCTTCGCCTGAAATGGGTTTAAAGAGACGCTTCATTTCTTCCATATCACCGTTGCGGATGCTCTGGTAAAAAGCCATCTCTCTGTCGTAGGGGATATGATTTATGAGATGCTCTCTGTTTCTGAACTCAATTCTAGTAAGGTCTTCCTTTATTCCCATAAAAGTCTCCAAAAATTTGCGAAAAAGGGGGGCTGATTGATATTTTTAACAAAAATCTGATATTTTTTCAATAATAGCAGACTTACAATTTTTAATGATGAGACAAAACTAAGAAACATTTCTTAAGGAGGAATGATATGAAAAAGACAGTTATTTCAGTTTTGGCTGCAATGCTTTGTGTGCTGGGTCTTGGTGTTTCCTGCACTAAGACAACAGGTGACGGTAAGGTTTTGAATATCTATGCCTTTAACACTGAGTTTAAGGAAAGATTTGATTCTTACTGTGCAAAAAATATTCCGTCTGATATTCAGGTGAACTGGGTTATCACTCCAACAACAGACAGTGCTTATCAGAAAAAACTTGATGAAGCTCTTCTGCGCCAGGCAAAAACTCCTGCTGACAAAAAGATTGACATCTTCCTGGTAGAAGCAGACTATGCCCTTAAGTATGTGGATTCTGATTTTACACTTGATGTTTTTAAAGATATTGGTCTTTCAGAAGCAGATGTTGCACAGCAGTATAAGTACACCAAAGATGTGATGACTGATGCAAACGGTTCCCTCAAGGGACTTTCATGGCAGGCAACTCCAGGTGGATTTGTTTACCGCCGTTCAATTGCAAAAGATGTGCTTGGAACAGATGATCCTGACGAAGTTGGAAAAGCCTTAAGTGACTGGGATAAGTTTGACGCTGTGGCTGCAAAAGCAAAGGCAAAGGGTTATTTCATGCTCTCCGGTTATACAGATGACTTCCGTGCCTTCAGCGACAACATGTCTACTCCCTGGGTTGTTGATGACAAGATTATGATTGACCCCCAGATTACAAAATGGATTGAGCAGACAAAGCGCTACACAGAACTTGGTTACAACAACCGCGCCGGTCTCTGGAGTCCTGAAAGCAGTAAGGGCATGACAAAGACTGGAAAAGTATTCGGTTACTTCGGTCCTGCCTGGTTCATTGATTTTGTTATGGCACCAAACTCACTTGAAGATCCCAACGGCGAGAAAAAGTTTGGTAACGGTTCTTATGGTGACTGGGCTTTCTGCAAGGGACCTCAGTCTTACTCATGGGGCGGAACCTGGATTTGCGGTGCTAAGGGTTCAGACAACATTGCTTTGATTAAAGACATTCTTTACACAGTCTGCTGTGACGAAGATACAATGACCCGTCTTGCAATGGAAAAGGGTGACTTTACAAACAACATCAGTGCAATGGAAAAAGTTGCCGCAAGTGACTACAAGAATGACTTCCTCGGCGGACAGAACCACATCCTCTTCTTCCTTGAATCTGCAAAGTCCGTGGACAGAAGCTGCATCTCCATGTACGACCTTGGCATGGCAGAAAAACTTCAGGGGGCAATGAGCGATTACTTCAATAACATTGTCACAGAAGAAAAGGCATGGGAAAACTTCTACCGCTCAATTAAGGAAACTTATCCAAACCTGAGTAAGTAGTTTTGTAAAAATACTGGGGAAGGAGCGAAATCCTGAAATAAGTTCTGGGTGACCATGGACACCCGCCTTCCCTGGTGGTTTAGATTTAATCTTGATGAGGTTTATATGGCAGAAAAAATTAAACAGAAAAAGCTTAAAGCGACTAAATACGATAAGTGGGGCTATTTTTTCATCGCGCCATTCTTCATCGTGTTCACAATTTTTTCACTTGTTCCGCTTATCTCTACTTTTGCAAACAGTCTTTTTGAAAACTACCGCGTTGGTTTAAAAATCGTCGGACCAAAATTTATCGGTCTTGCAAACTACAAGAATATTTTTTCCGACAACATTCTGGTGTATGCAAAAAATACACTGGTCATGTGGATTCTTGGCTTCCTTCCACAGATTATTTTTTCACTGCTGCTTTCCGTCTGGTTTACAAACACAGAGTTAAGGCTTCAGTTCCAGCAGTTTTTCAAAACAGTCATCTACATGCCAAACCTGATTATGGCAAGTGCTTTTGCAATGCTTTTCTTTACCCTCTTCTCTCCCGAAGGTCCAATGAACAGCATTCTTCTTAAAGCAGGTTTTATTACGGAGAACATCCGCTTTTTTGAATCGACAAAATGGGTGCACACTCTGGTGGCAGGCATGAACTGCTTAATGTGGTACGGAAATACAACCATTCTTCTTATGGCAGGTATCATGGGAATAGATGAAAGTCTTTTTGAGGCAGCCCGCATTGACGGTGCATCTCCCTTACAGATTTTCTTTAAAATAACACTCCCGCTTCTTCTTCCGATTTTTGTTTACGTAATTATTACAAGCCTTATCGGTGGTATTCAGATGTTCGACATTCCGCAGATTCTTACCAACGGCGAAGGTGTACCTGATCGTACCAGCATGACAATCATCATGTATCTGAACAAACATCTTGCAAATAAAAACTATGGAATGGCAGGAGCAGTTTCTGTTGTAACCTTCCTTGTAACAGGCATACTCAGCTTCTCCGTTTATTCAATCACAATGAAGCAGTTCAAAAATCCTAAGGGGGCATGAAATGATTAACGATGGAAAAATCCGCGGTTTAGTTGTACGCCGCAATCTTTGCTATCTCTTTTTAATTTTACTTACAGTACTTTCACTCTTTCCCTTCTATGTTCTGATTATAAACTCAACCAGAACACACGCCCAGATTCAGCAGGGATTTTCTTTCTTCCCCGGAACAAATTTCTTCCGCAACCTGGGAAATCTTCTTGCTGACAAAAATACTCCGATTCTGCGTGCACTTTTTAACAGCGTCTTTGTTTCTGTAATGAGTGCAGTTCTTACCACTTACTTTTCTTCCATGACCGCTTACGGCATTTACATGTATAAGTTTAAGGGAAGAGATGCTGC
>JAEEKM010000167.1 GCA_016282455.1 Treponema sp.
AAATTTCTTATTCAGTTCTCAACTTTCAACTCTCAATTCTCAACTGTATTAGATTTTTTCGCAGGCTCCGGAACCACAGGTCATGCTGTCCTAAAACTTAACGCGGAAGACGGTGGTCACCGTAAGTTCATTCTCTGCACCAACAATGAAAACAACATTTGCAGGGACATTACCTATCAGCGGCTAAAAACCGCAATCACAGGAAAACGTAAGGACAAGTCAAAGTATTCGGACGGTCTCCCCGGCAGCCTAAAATATTTCAAAACTGACTTTATCCCCATCAGCGAAAAAATGTATTACGAGTATGCTGACGAACTCTTGTTGCATGTTCGCGAACTTGTGGAATTGGAAAACGCCGTGAACTTTGACAAGGACACAAGCGTGGCAATCGTGCTGGATGATGACGAGATGGAAACCTTTGTGAAAGAGATGGAGAAAAACAATTCTGTCAGAACCCTTTACCTGGGACATGATGTCCTTCTTTCTTCAAAACAGGAGCGCATACTAAAGGCCCACAACATCATCGTAAATGTAATCCCTGATTATTACTACAGGGAACTGGCATTATAAACAATATCATAAGTCACAGACCCTGAATCACTTTCAGGGTGACATGCAATAAGAGGAAATAATTATGGACTTATTGAATTTTCAGAGAAAAGCAATCTCACAGCTTCAGGCTGCAATAGAAAATGGAAAACAGGAAATCATTTTAAAATCATGTACTGGAAGCGGTAAGACAATTATGCTCACACACTTTATGGACGAATATTTAAAGTGTCATTCAAATACTGTTTTTATCTGGTTTACTCCAGGCAAGGGAAACCTAGAAGAACAGAGCAAAAAGAAAATGGATTTATACATCCATGGTGCACAGACGAAACTCCTTTCTGATGTAATGACGAGTGGCTTTTGTGAAAACGACTGTTGTTTTATCAACTGGGAACTTTTGAATAAAAAAGAAAATGTTGCCGTCCGTGATGGTGAGCATACTAATTTTATCGAGTTCATTCAAAAGGCAAGAGATTCCGGTTTGCACTTTATCCTCGTAATTGATGAAAGCCACATGAATGATAGTAAAAAATCTGCGGTAATCATAAATTATTTTAAGGAAGGTGGAAATGCCATTCCTATAATCCGTGCTAGTGCGACACCTAATAATTTTGATGAAAACAATCCGAATACAGAACTTGTAGAAGTGGAAGAAAAAGATGTGATAGCAGAAGGCCTCATCAAGAAAATGCTTATCATCAATGAGGGCTTTCCCATTACGATTCTGACAAATGAAATCACGGAGCTTGAAGGAGAGTCCCAGGTCTCATATCTTCTGAACAAGGCGTTGGAAAAACAAAGGCTGCTCCGTAAAAAGTTCCTTGAGCAGGGAGAAAAGATTAACCCCCTTATTCTCGTTCAGATGCCCAATTCCTCAGACTCACTTTTGGATGAAGTTCAGGCATGGTTTGAAAATCATGAAATCAACTACGAAAACAACAAGCTTGCAATCTGGCTCAGCGAAAACGGAAAGAGCAAGTTCAGCCGCCACGAAAATCTGGAAGGAATAGTTGCAAACGATGCCGAGCAGGAAGCGCTCCTTTTCAAAATGGCTGTGGCAACAGGATGGGATTGTCCTCGTGCACATATTCTAGTGAAGCTCCGTGATCATGAGGGGGAGAAGTTTGAAATACAGACATTCGGAAGAATCCGTCGTATGCCGAACGCACATCATTACGGGGACAATGCTCTGGACAGCTGTTACCTTTACACATGGGATAATAAGTTTTCTGAAGGGGCAAAAGCATTTTTACAACATGGTGCATGGGATGCGACTTACATTCTGCTTAAAGACAAGTACAAAAACATAACACTTAAAACTCAGCAGAGACCTGATGTGATTGATGAAAACGATGCTGAAGACACGATGAAAAGCATTGTGAATCATTATGAAAAAAAATATGGACTATTCAGAAACAAAAAGTTTGAAGAAAATAAAAATCTTCTTGCAAAAAATGGATATGTCTTTAGAGACAAGATTGTTGTGAGTGCAAAAATCGGTATGACAGAAACCCTTGATGCCTCAAAAATGAACAAAATGTATGACTCTGATTTTGCAATTCCTTTGAATACACATACACACGGACGTCAGTTCCATCATGAGGTCGGAATTCTTGGAGTTGAACTGAGCCTTAAATATGAAACAATGATTACAGTAATACGCAGATTGTTTTACAAGAATCCAAAGTTGCAGTCCACAAAGTATTCTCTTCTGAATCTTGGTACAAGAGAACTTTATTCTTATGTAATCAATAATGCCGAACGACTTAAAGATGATTTTCATGAGGCAATTACAGAAATTGGAAATGCAACTCAAAAGACACTTACCTTTGATCCATCGGAATTTGTTGAGAAGGATTTTCATATTCCGCAGGTGTGTCTTTTTACTTATGATGGAAGCGATAAAGCCCAGAAAGTTTATTCTAAGAACGTATATGCAAACTATCGGGAATCTGCAGAAGTTCGTTCTGCCCCGGAACGAGCATTTGAGTCATTCTGTGAGACTAGTTCTTTTGTAACCTGGTTCTATAAAAATGGTGATAAGGGTACTGATTATTACTCTATTGTGTATAAAGATGGTACAGGGAAAATGCGACTGTTTTATCCTGATTATGTTGTTGGTTCAAAAAAAGGTGTCTGGATTATCGAAACCAAGGGCGGTTTTTCTTCAAGCGGGCAAAGCCAGAATATTGACGATTTTTCTCCGCGTAAGTTCGAGGTTTTGAAAAACTACTTGAAAGAATACAATTTGAAAGGTGGTTTTGTGAGAACCAACAGGAAACAGAAACTTTGTATCTGTATGGAAAACTATAATGATGATATAGATGGTGATGACTGGAAGTTACTGGAAGAAGTTATGAAATAAAAAAGAGGGGCAGGGATGCGGAGGGCGCGGAGCGTCCTGCCGTAAGGCAGGATGGAACCCGGAGCAGCCCTTTTGCTGGGGGAAGGGGTACACGATTTTAGCGGGGGGATTTTTTGTCTGGTGAGTGAAGTGCCTCAGTAGTAACACGGTGGTTTCGAGGGCCTCAACCACCGAAGTGTATGAGCTCAACCACCGTGCAATGTATAACGTGCAACCACCGCGTGATGGGTTACATGCGCTCCAGGAAGGGGAGGACTACCAGGTTCATTGCGCTCTTTAAGACTGTGAGGGTGCAGTGGGCCAGGGTTAGGCGGGCACCGGCGTTGAAGGTTTTACTTTCCAAAATCTCCTTATCAGTGTATCATATTAGAAAGCATTATTATGATTCAGCGTAAGGAGTTTTTTTCATGAAGAAAATATTTTTCTGCACACTTTTCTTTTTCGCAAGTGTATTCATTATTTACTCAGAGGCATTTGTTCAGGGAGGAATTTCCCGGGAGAATATTTGGGGTCTCGAAAAAACTGCTGAGGTTTACGCAACTGGTGTAGAGGGAGCCTCCTTTGAAACAAAAGATGGTAAGGAAATCCATCTTGAGCCTTATTCAATTTCAAAATACGAAGTGACTCAGGGGCTTTACGAAAAAATAATGGCCGACCAAACCTTCTCTTTTAACGGAAAAGATTATCAGCTGAATGCACTTCCTTCAGAGGCAAACCGTGCAGTTAAGACCTTGTATGGTGTAGATTACAAAACTCTTGCTGATGGAGAAAGACAGTCTCTTAAACCTGCCGAGAAAATGAGCTTCTATGATATGCTTTTTTTCTGCAATGCGCTGAGTGAGAAATCCGGTTTAAAGCCAGCCTATGAAATTAAGGTGAAGAAATTTGATGTTGCAACACGTCTGT
>JAEEKM010000168.1 GCA_016282455.1 Treponema sp.
ATATAAAAGAGTTCTGCACTTGAACCTGAGTTCCTGTCGGCAAGAACGAATATTTTGTTTTGATATCTGTCTTTTACAGGATTTCCGCTGATATAGACTTTATTAAAAAAATCTTCGCATTTTCTTTCACGCCTGGGATGTTTTTTGTAAGAGTCAATGGTTTGTAAAAGATAGTTTGTGTAGTCCTCTGAATTGACGCCGAGTTTTTTTCCGGTCATGTATATGGCCTGAAGGATTGGGGGAGAGGTGAGTGTTTCTGTGGTAAAGACATCCAGTTCCATGTCCGGTGTTCTTTCAATAAAATAATCTTTTCCGCAGAGAAGTCTGTCTGCAAAATCCAGTGAAAGAGATATAAGTCCGCCGCCGTTACTTCTCATATCTATGATGATGTTTTCTTTTTCATGACTCTCTTCTATGTAATCCCAGAGACGGTCAATCATTATTTCTGCCGCTTTTCTGCGAGGATCGTCTTCTATGGGTAGCGTAAAGGAAGTTAAGGAAATGTATGCGGTTTTTGCACTTGTTCTTTTTCCTGTAATAAAATTCTTTTTTGTTTCAATCGCTGAGTCAGACTTTACCGGAACTTCTGCAAGGGTGCCTGAAAAAGATGTCTGCATGGAAAAAACTGCATGCTCACTTTTTTCTCCGATTCTGTAAATGTCTTTTCCTTTAACAGGATAATAAAAAAGATTGTCTTTACTGCCTGTGTAAGTGCTTCCTTTGGGAATATTAAAGGAGTCATCAAATGCTTTTGAAAAGGAGTCGCCTTCTTTTTTTACAAAGATGTCTGAAAAATAAATGTTTTCGTGGCTGCAGAGCTGTGTGCGGTAAATGAAATTGTAGATGAAAAAATGATTGTCTTTTATGTAAGGGGAAAGTTCTTCGTAAATGGCGTCGTAGAATTCTTTTGTCTTTATTTCTGTTTGACCTGAGAAACGCTTTTTAAGATTGTTCATGCACTGGTTAAGATTCAGTCCTTTTTCAACCGCTTTTTCGTAGCCGATGTATGCACTTTCTATAAGGTAGCGGAGGGTTTTAAGATCAGAGAGAAAGGCAGGGTAGGAGATGCTACCTTTGTTTTTAAAATTTCCTTCGCATAAAAGTTTAACGTCTTTCCATTCTACCGGGTATGAGGAAATAACTTCCGGCTGTCTGCGCCATTCCTCATATTCTGGTTCTGCAGAACTTTTGTCCGGGGTACCTGCGCAGGAGAAGGCCAGTAGGGAAAATGTCAGTGAGGAAAAAAGAAGAAACAGTGGCAGTACATTTTTATGGAAAGAAAAATACATGGGATTATGGTAGCAGAATAAAGGTAGGGTTTCAAGAATGTTTTGAGGGTGGCGGTTTTGAAATTAACATTTATAGACTTCTCGATTTCGTTCGAATTGACAGTAAAATAACACGAATTTTTACCACTAAAAAATTATATAATTTTTTTTTCAAAAACTATTGACAACTTTGCTAAATAAGTGGAAAGTAACCTATTACCATTATACATGCAGGAGTTGTACGCAGTGAACGGAAGTACAGTTTCTATCGACCATGTGTCAAAACATTTTGGGAATTTTCATGCCCTTGATGACATCAATCTTACCATCAAGCAGGGTGAATTCTTCTCCCTCCTCGGACCTTCTGGATGTGGCAAGACCACATTGCTTCGTATCATTGCAGGATTTGAATTTCCTGATGACGGAGCCGTTCTTTTTGATGACAAGAACGTTGTGGCCCTTCCTCCAAACAAGCGTGAGAGCAATACTGTTTTCCAGACTTATGCCCTCTTCCCTCACATGACAGTTTATGAGAACGTAGCGTTCCCCTTAAGACTGCGCAAGCTTCCTAAAGAAGAAATTGACAAGAAGGTAAATGAATACCTTCATCTGGTTCAGCTGGAAGCCCACATGCACAAAAAGCCCAATCAGCTTTCAGGTGGTCAGAGACAGCGTGTTGCAATTGCCCGTGCCCTGATTAATGAACCCAAGGTTCTTCTTCTTGACGAGCCCCTTTCTGCACTGGATGCAAAACTTCGTGCTAACCTTCTCATTGACCTTGATGCCCTTCATGACAAGATTGGCATTACCTTCATATATGTTACCCATGACCAGAGCGAAGCCCTTGCCGTTAGTGACCGCATTGCAGTTATGAACCAGGGACATGTGCTTCAGGTAGGTACACCATTTGAAATTTACGAACAGCCTGCCACTCAGTTTGTAGCCCAGTTCATTGGAGAAACAAACCTCTTTGAGAGCACTGTTGTTAAGTGTGAGCCCTACACAACTTCTGCCGGAAGCAGTGAGTACAACGTAACCCTAAACACTCCGGCACTGGGAATGCAGGCTCAGCTTACCGGCGAAACTGCCGCTACCCGTGAAGAAGACAAGAACATTCTCGTAACCGACTACGAGCATACCGACGAAGGACAGAAAGTTGCCTTTACAATCCGTCCTGAAAAAATCCGCATTACCACCGAAGAACCCAAGTTCCAGGGAAGGAAGGACATTAACGTGTTCAAGGGTGTGGTGGAAGAGCCTGTGTATACTGGCTTCCAGTCCAAGTTCTACGTGCGTCTTGAGAACGGCACTATTGTTAAAGTTTTCAAGCAGCACATCAACTACATGGATGATGGCCCGGAGATTCAGTGGAAGGACACTGTTTACATTTCCTGGGCTGCTAATGACGGATACATCGTCGAGGACATCAATAAATGAGCGAAGAAAAGACAAAGCCTTCCTGGGACCTGCGTCTGGCAAAAAAAGCCAATGATGCAAAGTTTCACAAGTCAAACCCCGGTCCTGTTTATGCATGGCCCATGGGAGTATGGTTCTCACTTTTCTTTATCGTGCCGCTTGTAATTATCGTTGCATACTCTTTTATGAAACGGGATGTTTACGGCGGTGTGATTGCAGAGTTCACCACAAAAGCCTACCAGCAGATGTTTGACAAAGCCTACGGAATGATTTTTCTCCGTACCCTTTGGATTACGCTTGTGTCTACTGCCATCATCATCATTCTTGCACTTCCCTGCGGTTATGCCATGGCAAGAAGCAGGCATCAGAC
>JAEEKM010000169.1 GCA_016282455.1 Treponema sp.
GTTGGTTATTTTACTAAATCCGCAAGAGCTTTGTCGTAGCGCTTTGCCACACTCTTAGAAAGAGTAAATCCATAAGGACTTGAAGAAGATGAGGCACTTACTTCGCTTGAATCATCATCATAAGAGGCAAGTGAAATAACCGTGTCATTTCCAAAAGCAGTAATGGTAAGGGTTACCGCTGCGTTTACAGGAACTTCCTCATCTTTCCAGGAAGCAACATTAAGGGAAGCAAGACTGTTAATCCACTGCCCTACTTTTGTGTCATCCAGTTCTGCAGAAGAAAGGGAAGTTGTATTTTCAGAAAGCAGCCAGAGGGCAGGTGTAATTCCTTCTTCGGAAGCAGCATCCACCTGCGGGGCAGATTTTTGAATTGTAAAAGTTCCCTTTGCATTTTTTACAGAAACTTTTGTAACGGCAGCAGAATCAAGAGAATACACCTGTTTGCTTCTGAGTTTGTCTGCATCAGTGCTGAAAGTATTGTGAAGGGGGCCGCTTGCAAGATTAACTGCATTTTTTCCGTCAGCCTGCACATAGCACTGACTGTTTGTAGAAGTATTTTTTCCAACAGTAAGTGTGCGCAGAAGTTTACTTCCGTTATAGGCAGTAACAACAATTTTGTCTTCATCCCCAAGACCATAGCGTTCTGCATCTGAAGAAGAAGTGGAGGCTACTCCAAGAAGCTTTACATTCTTTACTGCTTTTACAAGAGCTTCCACAAGGGCAGTATCGGCAGGATATTTTTTCTCTCCTGCATACCAGACGGAATCTTTCTTTTCAACAGTAAGTGTGCGGCTTCCGTTTGCAGAAGTCAGTTCAATTTTATCAATGTCGTCAGAAATTGTAAGGTCTACAATCTTACTTTTACCTGTAAAGGTAAGCTGAAGAATGTACACAAGTGCAAAAACTGCAATGAGGGAAAGAAGAACTATTTTGCGTGTAGAAAAATTTTTCATTTTATACTCTCCTATTCCTTAGATCCTTTTTTCATTTCGCGCTGATCATTTGCATTGTAATGAAGGCGAATCTGTTCACGATGTCTGCGGCGTGCAAGATAAACAAAGAGTCCTGCAAGAGCAACAAGAACTGCAAGTCCTGCCTGGTTGAAGATTTTTGCAAAGTTCACTCCGGCACCGCTTGTTTTGTTAAGGATGTAAAGGCTCTGGGCTTTTGTACGCATTGCACAGAAGTCTTCGTTGCCATTCATGTAGTCAACAGCATTGCGGACAAAAAGTGCAACAGGTTCAGTGCTGCCTTCTGAAATGACCATGGGAGAAGTAATCTGTGAACTTCCTGCCACGAACACTTTTCCACTCTGAGTACTTGAAGTGATGTGAGAAGAACCGCTCATAGAAGTTTCTTCTGTTTTTTCAGCAGGGTTTGAATCAAAGGCACTCTGGAATTTTCCTTCTACAAGAACGGCAAGATTTTCCTGCTTCATTGTAGACTTGTCTTCCGGCGGCTGATTAAAAAGAGGACTCAGCATGATGTTGTTTGAAAGAATCCATGAGTCAGGAGAACTCTTTGCAAGAACAGTAAGTTTTGCATCTTTGTTTTCCTTTGCTTTTTCTACATCAATTGCACTGGGCTGGTAGAAGAGCACCATGGAAAGATTTTTTGTTACAGGATTTTTCTGATTGAGGGCACTGCGGGGCATGATGGGAACATAATAGAAATTAAGTTTTCCGTACTGCCTGTCATTTCTTGTAAAGCAGTTTTCATCCATTACGTAACCCTTCTTTACATAAAGACCGTACTTTTCAAGCAGTTTTTCCATACCTGTGTTTACAGGAAGGTACTGGGGCTGCTGGTAATACTGATTCTGTCCCTGGGGAGCAATTTCCTGATAGCTGTCAAGGAAGAGCATGAGGGAACCACCGCGGAGTACAAACTGATCGAGCTTATAAAGTTCTTCTTCACTTAAGGGAGATTTTGGTCCGTTTACAATTACAGTCTGAACGCCAACAGGAATATCTTTTTCTGCAAGGTTCACTTCTTCAAGAGAATATACGTCAGAAAGAAGTCCTGCAAAATTTCCGGCTCCCTGTTCTGCATCTTCAACACTTGCTTCTCCATGACCTGTTACATAGGCAACGGCGGTTGTGCGGGAAACAAGACTTTCTACGGAAGATGCAATGTTTTCTTCAAGATTGTCCAGTCCTGCAATTACATAAGAGAAAATCATGTTCTGCATCTGAAGCGGAACTACACGGCTTTTTTCTCCATACTCAAGTACAAGACCAATAACACCGTTTGAAGTTGTACCGTCAGAATTTTTCCAGCTTACATTCTGAATGCCGTACTTTTGTGCAAGGGCAAGGGCATCTTCCGAAGAAGGATTTATTTTCTGATATTCAATTTTACCCTGATATTTTTTATTTGCATTTTCATAAGCCTTTTGAACGGAAGAATCAATTTTATTGAATCCGCTTATGCCAAAGTTTGAAAGTGCATCTGTAAGATAGAGGGTCATCTGAACTTTACCTGCAAGACCGGAGAGAGCATTTGTACTTGCAATTACCTTGCTGATTGTGGTGGTAAGGTTGTACTCAAAACCGTCGCTTGTGGTAATGTTGTCCAGTTTTTCAATCTGGTCTGCGTAAGTGATTACAAGACCCATGAAGGCATTTTTAAAACCAACCTCGTTGTTTTTTACCTCACGAATCTGTACCTGCTGAAGTCCGTAGGTCTGGGCGATGGACTGGTTTTCAGGCTTGTCCATGTTAAAGTATTCGTAGCTGAAGTTTTTGTTTGCAGCACCCGCATACTCTACAAGGATGTCCTTCACATACTGTTCAACTCCGGCATAGGGAGCAGGAAGATTTTTTGAAAAGAAGACTTTTACGCTTAAAGGTTCTTCTATTGTTTTTACAACTTCCTTACTTGCTTTGGAAAGTGAATAGGAACGCGGAGCAGTTAAGTCAAGGCGAACGAAGGCCCTCACGGCAACAAGATTTATAAGCACAAGCAGAATGGCAAAAAGCCAGATGTCGCTTGCAGACCCCTTGAGCCAGTTTACAAACTTAGATTCTTTTTTCATGGTTATGACCTCCTCTCACCACGGACAGTGCGTACAGTGAGCACAAGGAAGATTGCAGTCACTGAAAGAAAATAAAGCACGTCACGGCTGTCAATTATTCCCCTGGAGATAGAATCAAAATGCTCGGAAGCAGAAATGAAAGTGATGAAAGAAACAAGGGGAGACGGTAAAAGTACGGAGAAGAAACTTACCAGCGAAAGTGCAAGACAGATTGCCAGTGCTACAAAGAAAGATAAAATCTGATTCTTTGTGATTGCAGAAGCGAATACTCCGATTGCACTAAAACTTGCTGCAAGAAGAACTGCTCCAAGATAACCGCCGATGATGGGACCAAAATCAGGAGTTCCAAAAACTGCACAGGTTACAACGTAAGAAAGGGTTGGAACTAAAAGTACTGCAGCAGAAACAAAAGATGCAAGATACTTTCCTGCAACCACCTGATTGGGTGTTACCGGAAGTGTCATGAGAGTTTCAAGAGAGCCGCTTCTTTTTTCTTCACTAAAAACCCTCATGGTAAGGGCCGGTACAAATACTGCAAAGAGTATGGGGAGAAGGGAAAAGAAACCGCGGAGTTCTGCACGGCGTGAAATGAAAAATGTCTGGAAGAAGAAAAATCCTGCAAAGGCAAGAAAGAGAACACAGACAATGTATGCCACAGGGCTTGTAAAATATGCGGCCAGTTCCCTTTTCATTATGATTGTCCATGATGCTTTACGGACAGAGCTTTTGCTTTCATTACTCATGGCTTTCCTCCTTTGGTTCAACTGTTGTCAGTTCACGGAAGACATCTTCAAGACTGCTCTTGTGGAGCTGCATTTCATAAAGATCCCAGTTGTGGGTAAGAATGAGTCTTGAAAGATCCGGTCTGATTTCTTCACTACCGCTGAGGGAAACGGAAGCACGAAGTTTGTTTCCTTCTGATGTAACTGCAACTGACCTTACACCGGGCAAAGTGTTAAGCACGGACTTTGCTTCTTCTGCACTGGCGTTGGAAATGAGCACTTCAATTTCACCGCCGCTTTCTTCTCCGTACTTTGCCCTTAAATCTTCTGTAGGTGCGTCTGCAACTTTTTTACCGCCGGAAATAATAATCACACGGCTGCAGAGCATTTCTACTTCGCTCAAAATATGGGTTGAAATGATGACGGTTCTTGTCTCACCGATTTTTTTAATAAGGGCACGTACTTCTGAAACCTGGTTGGGGTCAAGACCACTGGTAGGTTCGTCCAGAATAAGAATTTCGGGGTCGCCCATAAGTGCATGAGCAAGACCAACACGCTGTTTGTTTCCTCTGGAAAGATCACCAATGTTTTTGTGCATTACTTCTGTAAGGCCGCACACATGGGAAAGTTCCTCCACTTTGGAAGAGGGGTCTACACCTTCCATCTTTGCAACATAGGCAAGATAGTCTGCAACAATCATGTCGCTGTAAAGAGGTGCACTCTCAGGCATGTATCCGATTTTTCTTTTTGCATTTACGGCATTTGCATGCATGACTTCACCGTCGATTTTTACTGAACCTTCTGTTGGTTCAAGAAAGCCGGTAATCATGCGCATGGTGGTGGTTTTTCCAGCACCGTTGGGGCCCAGAAGACCTACGATTTCTCCTGTCTGAATGGAAAAACTAATGTCGTCAACTGCACGGAAGGTCCCGAACATACGGGAAACGTGCTCAACTTCAATCATCGCGTCACTCCAGTTTTTTGATTTTTGCTTCAATAATAATAAAAACTTTGGCTAAAGTCCATAGAAAATGCAAAACATATATGTAATGCGGTTCCCGCTGGGAGTGGCAGAATACTTTTTCCAGAAATATAAAAAAATTAAAGAGCGTTTATTCCCACATAAGCAGAAGATGCACGGTATTCAGTTGGAGTTTTTCCGGTGTGTTTTTTGAAGTCGTCGTAAAACTGGCGTCTGCTTCCGTAACCGCATTGAAGGGCCACTTCTTCTACGCCTGCAAAAGTTTCCCTGAGTCTTGAACAGGCAAGTTCTATGCGGCGTTTTTGAATGTACTGCCCCAGGGGAACTTCCATTTCTTCCTTAAAACACCTGCCAAGATAATCTGCATTCACTTTTAAAAGCGAAGCAAAATATTTCACGCTGGCATCTGGATTACTAAGTTCATCTTCTATTTTTTCCAGAACCTGCTTTACAAGCGCATTAGTTTTTTCAGAAGAAGAAGTATTTTTATCTGCCTGCTGCAGGGCATATTCTTCTGCAAAAGAAAGAAGAAGGGACAAAACTTTTCCGCGGTAAACAAGAGGTGAAAAAGAAGGATGCTCATACTCCCACAAAAGTTCAGAAAAAGCATTCA
>JAEEKM010000170.1 GCA_016282455.1 Treponema sp.
AATGGGAACAAAAGGTCCCAACGGAGACAACACCGGTTACAACAGGGGCTATGCAACCCTTACCATTAACGGTCCTATTCTCGGAAGTCTTTTCTATACACTGGGAACAACTTTCAGTACAGAAGATTTCAAGAATCTGGGTAACCTTTCCGTTTTCAGCCTTGCCTATTACTTCGGAACTTTTGCTTCTAGCATTTCCTGGAGTGCAGTCTATGCTTCCCCACACTTCCGCGGTATTACTTCAAATACTGCTACTCTTGCTGCAGGAGACCCGGAATACAATTCACTTCTTAAAACTGAACTTACAGGTTCTTTCAAGCCGCTTTCTACAATTTTTATAGGACTTAGTGCAGGTGCCGTCTTTGATGCTCCGGAAGGAACTTTTGCATACGACGGCGTTCAGTTTGCACTTAATTCACGCTTCCAGGTGTTTACAGACCTTCAGGTTGGACTTTCTGCAGGTCAGTACCTTGGTAAATCTGAAGACAAGACAAAAACAACCATCACCGCAAGTGCAGTGATTTCATTCTAAGCTGAAAGGAGGACAGGAATGAAGATTTTTACTAAGTTTGCAGTTTCATGCATTGCAGCCGCTCTTCTTGGAATGGGAGCCTTTGCCCTTGATGCAGAAGTAACTTCTGTTACCGGTAAGGTTGAAGTTCAGAAGGGAGAAAACTGGGTTGCCCTTTCTGTTGGTGACAAAATAAGTACCGGTTCTGTGGTAAGTACCGGCTTTAAGTCTGAAGTGACCATGAAGGTAAACGGTTCTACCTTTACACTTGGACCCCTTACCCGCATGACCGTAGAAAAAATGCTTGCTTCTGCTGATGCAGACAACACTCAGCTTTATATTGACAGCGGTTCGGTTTCCGCACAGGTGAATCATGGTGAAGAACGCAGGGTGGGCTTTAAGGTAAGCTCCCCTGTTGCAACCGCTTCTGTCCGTGGAACTGATTTTACTGCTACTGCCGCAGGTGATGTTACTACCCGTGAAGGTCTTGTGAGCAAGGGTCCTGCTGAATCAAATGCTCCCCAGGTAACTTCCGGTGAAGCAAACGAGGGAACCTTTGTTCCTGTTGAAGGGGAATCTACCCCGCAGACTTCTACACAGGATGTTGGCGGAAACTACGGTGTGCCGGTTTATGCAGGACAGTCCAGCAGTACAGATTCTGTAACAGGTGCCGCACGTGCTCCTCAGGCGGAACAGCAGTCTGCCGCTACAGAACTTCAGGGCAGCACAGGAAGTCTTGCAAGTCGTGAAAGTACCTCAACAACACTTGTTTCTGCTCCGGTTACTGCAGCAACTACACCTGCTTCTTCCGGTTCAGGTCAGGCCGCAATGGGAAAACTTGTAATTACAGTGACACTTCCATAGTAAGATTTCTGTAAAATAAATAAGGGATGTTCAGTATATGTTTTACTGAGCATCCCTTTTTGTTTTTTAAAGATTAGATATCTGCAAAAAAAAACATCCGTACAAAAAGCACGGATGTAATTAAAAACAAGATATGTTTTAGCCCAGGAAGACATGCCCCTGCTGGTCAATTGCAAGAATGGACTTGCAGTCAGAACAGCGGAAACGTCCACTGCGGGTTGCCTTAAGTTTTCTGGAGCACACAGGGCAGTTGAAAACTTTGGGGAAGAGGTTTGCTTCTTCCGGAGCAGCACTCTTAAAGAAAGAAAGTGCATCATTAAGGTTGTCTTTAATATTAAAGAACTGGCTGAAACCAAGGAGCTGGAATACTTCGTATACTTTGGGCTGAATGTTCAGAAGAACAATGTCGCCGCTCTTGGGTTTTACCTGTTTTAGGAAGGCAGTAAATGAACCTATACCAGTTGAGGAAACATAGTTCAGGTTAGAGCAGCTAAAGATGAGGTTTACATAACCCGCTGCCACAACCTTACCAACCTGCTTCTGAAAAAATACAGAGTTGTAGGTGTCTATATAGCCGTTAAGCACAACCATGAGGCAGTTTTCTACATCTTCAACGCGTTCAAGCGTTATCTTCAGGCTGTCATCCCGTTCATCATTAAAGCCGGGAACAAGGTCATTGTTAGTCATACTCTGTATTATATACCATAAGTCTAATATCTGTCAAATAATTGTATAATATTTTAAAGAACAATATTGTAAAACAGAGTATTTTATGGTATTTTACAAAAGTCGAAGAGCCAACGTGTTTTGGTAAATCGATTCTCTGGAGAGCTTCCATCACCCCTGATGGAACACCGAAGGGTTAAGAAAAAGCCGGTCTTTTTTCCAATGTTTTCTTAAGGAACTATACGTGAAAGCGCACGAGTTTCCGAAGGAAACTCGCCGGGAAAAAGCCGAAGGCGTTTTCCCATATCTCAGGTACAAAGGACAGGGCATTTCTAAAAAGAAAAGTTCTAACCATTTTCCAGAGAGCGCTCAGTGAAAAATCTCACTGCAACGCTCTATTTTTTTTTCATAAGGACAAGTCTATGTTTGACGCAATCCTGAACAAAATTGATGACGTGGTTTGGGGCATTCCTACCATCGTACTCATCCTTGCAACGGGTCTCGTGCTTACAATCTGTGCACGCGGCATTCAGTTTACAAAACTTGGTCGTGCTTTTAAGCAGATTTTTAAGAAGAATGAAGGTCATGGAGAACTATCAGGTTTTTCTGCTCTTTGTACGGCACTTTCTGCAACAATCGGAACGGGTAACATTGTTGGTGTTGCAACCGCAATTGCAGCCGGTGGTCCCGGAGCCCTTTTCTGGATGTGGGTTGCCGCAATTCTTGGAACAGCTACAAAGTTTGCTGAATGTATGCTTGCAATCAAGTACCGCGAAGTAAAAGAAGACGGTCACGTTCTTGGCGGACCTTTCTATACAATTGAAAAAGGAATGGGATCAAAGTGGAAGTGGCTTGCCGTTCTCTTTGCAATCTTTGGCGTTCTTGCAGGTCTTCTTGGCATTGGTACCATGACTCAGATTAACGGTATTACTTCTGCCGTGAACATGGCTTTTGATGCTTCTTCAAGTCACATTGCCTTTACAATCGGTGAAAACAGCTACACCTGGGCAACAGTTATTGGAGGAATCGTTGTAACTCTTGCTGCCGCTCTTGTGATTATCGGCGGACTTAAGCGCATTTCTAAAGTTGCAGAAAAAGTTGTTCCTGCCATGGCAATCGTATACATCTTCATCGGACTTTCTGTTCTCATTATGAATGCAACAAAAATTCCTGCTGCCTTCGTACTCATTTTCAAGTCTGCCTTCGGATGGAAAGCAGTTGCCGGCGGAGCAATGGGTTTTGTTTTCAAGCAGGTAGCAGATGCCATGCAGAAGGGTATTGCCCGCGGTATTTTCTCTAACGAAGCAGGTCTTGGTTCTGCCCCAATCGCAGCCGCACCTGTTAAGACAGAAGAGCCTGTTGAGCAGGGTCTTGTAAACATG
>JAEEKM010000171.1 GCA_016282455.1 Treponema sp.
ATCCCAAAGATGATGAAATTTCTCCCTGGGCAAAAGATGAGTGTGAGTTGCAGAAGAGAATTCCTGCCTTCAGTTCCGGAGAAAAAAAGGAAGAAGAAAATATTTCTGACGAAGAACTGAGCCTTAAGAAAGAACGCAGTGAAGCAATGCTTACCATTCTGGACACAGTGCTTAATCAGGGACGGGAAGAAGATGGAGTGAGTGCAATTACCACACTGCCTAACCTGATGCTGCACGTTGAGCGTTTTGGAAGAAAATCTGAATGACAAACTTAGGCTATATTCCTGAAGAACCCATTGCCGCTATTGCAACTGCCCTTAATCCGGGAGCAATCGGAATTGTGCGTACAAGCGGTAAGGGAGTGATTGAACTTTTTGCAAAATGTTTTTCCAGACCCAATGCAATTCTTTCTGCAAAAGGAAATACTCTTGTTTACGGCTGGATTCTTGATGAAAATAAAAACAGAATTGATGAAGTAATGTGCGGAGTTTACAGGGCGCCTAAATCCTTTACAGGAGAAGACATGGTGGAAGTATTCTGTCATGGAGGCGTGTCTGTTGTTAATGCCGTTTACCAGACGCTTTTAAAAATCGGGTTCAGACCGGCAGAAAGAGGGGAGTACACTTTTCGTTCATATATAAACGGTAAGACTGATTTAACAAGGGCAGAAGCAGTCAGGGAAATAATTGAAAGTAAAACCGGAGAAGCAAGAAGCCGTGCGGCAGGTAGACTTTCCGGAAATCTTTTTGATGAAATGGAAAAAATCAAACAGAAAATAATTGATACCCTTGCCGCAATCGAAGTGGAAATTGAATACCCCGAAGACGAAGAAAATTTTTCTGACTCTTTTGATGATTCTTCTTTGCGGGAAATCAGAAGTTCACTTTTTGAACTTGTAAAATCCTGGAAGTGCGAAAAACTTTATCAGGACGGAGCGAGAGTTGTTCTTGCCGGAAAAACAAACGCAGGAAAGAGCAGTCTTTTTAATGCACTCTTAAAAGAAGAGCGTGCGATTGTAAGCAGTATTGAAGGAACTACCCGTGACTGGCTTGAAAGCTGGGTAAGTTTTTCTGGTATTCCAGCCCGTCTTTTTGACACTGCAGGTCTCCGTGAAACCAGTGATGTGATTGAAGCTCAGGGAGTGGTGCGGACAAAAGATCTTGCAAAAGAAGCAGATGTCATTCTCTATCTTGTTGATTCAGTTGAAGGCTTAAAAAAAGAAGACGAAGACTTTATCCTTTCAGAAAAAAATATTCCCCTTGTTCTTGTCTGGAACAAATGTGATTCTCCTGACAGCAAAAGTTTTCCTGAAGAAAAAAAATCTCTCTGTACTAACTTTATTTCTCTTTCTGCAAAAAAGGGAATCGGCGTTGGAGAACTTAGTGAGTGCGTAAAGAAAATTCTTCTTTCAAGTACGGAATCTTCACTTGCTTCCTCTGGTCTTGGTTCACAAAGACAGCGGGATTCTGTTGCAGAAGCACTTGAGCGGGTGGATCATGCAATAGAAGTTGCCGGAAGTGATTATGCCCTTGATGCAGTTGTGCAGGATCTGGAAGATGCACTCGACTCTCTTGGTGAAGTAACGGGAAGTGTCACCCCGGAAGATATATTGTCTTCGGTGTTTGCTAATTTCTGCGTCGGAAAATAGAATTTAGTCTCCTCTATGTTAGGCTGTCTTGACTATTTTCAGCACCGCGAACATAGTTCGCTATCGGGTGTGTTTGTTTCATAAGCCTAAGTTTTTTTTGGGACATTTGTTTTGGGGAAATTAGAGCTTGAGTTTCCTCTATGTTAGGCAGGCTTGACTATTTTCAGCACCGCGAACAAGTTCGCTATCGGGTGTTTTTGTTTTATAAGCCTAAGTTTTTTTGGGGGACATTTGTTTTTGTGTGCTAAGTGTTTAAGTCCCCTCTATGTTAGGCTTGCTTGACTATTTGTAGCACCGCGAACAAAGTTCGCTAATGGGTGTGTCTGTTTCATAAGCCTGAGTGTTTTTTGGGGACATTTGTTTTCGTGCGCTAAGTATTTGAGTCTCCTCTATGTTAGGCTTTCTTGACCATTTTTGGCACCGCGAACATAGTTCGCTATCGGGTGTATTTGTTTAATGAGCGTAAATGATAAAGTGAATACATGTATTAAAGGGAAACTGGCACGCAACGGAGTGCCAGTTTCCCTTTATAAGCCTAAGTGTTTTTTAATATGGTCATTTCGAGAACCTCAATGACCGGGTGAAGTAAAGTTAGTGGATATCCTTTTTTCCTTTACGTTCATCACAAAAAAAATGGCAAGGCACATTAAGGCAGAAAGCAGTGAGCCAAGTACGGTGGCAATTCCCATGGGGTAGAGGCTGTCGGGCCAGTGTATGGAGGCGAACCATGCCCCCGGAATCCGCATCGTTAAAATGGAAATGGCATTGTGAATAAAAGAATAAATTGATTTTCCCGCTGCACAAAAATATCCGCTGAAACTAAAATGAATTCCTGCAACAAAACAGTCAAGCACATAAGCCCTCAGGTACTGGGTTCCAAGCGTTACGACACTTTTGTCAGAAGTAAAAAGAGAAAGCACCGGTTCTGAAATAAACTGAAAGATTATGGCAAAAAGAAGCCCTGCACCGGCTGCAATTCCCGTTCCCAGAAAAAGTGTTTTCTTTGCCCGCTCAGGTTTTCCTGCACCAAGGTTCTGTGAAGCAATAACAGAGATTGTGGAAAGCATGGAAGAAGGAATGAGAAATAAAAAGGTAATTATTTTTTCTACGGTTCCTACTGCCGCCGCAACGTAAAGGCCCCGTCTGTTTGCAATCACCGTTATCACCATAAAGGAAACCTGAATGAATCCGTCCTGGGCTGCAACGGGCACTCCTATTTTAAGCAGAGAAGCAATTGTTTTTCCGTCTGGATAAAAGTCAGACCGGGAAATGTTTTTTCCCATTCCCTGTTTTTTTATTGCCACAAGAGAAATTGCAACGCTCACCGTCTGTGAAATTACAGTGGCAAGGGCGGCTCCACCAGACTGCATTTTAAGATAGCCCATGAAAAAATAATCCAGGGCAATGTTTAAAACACAGGCAACTGCAACAAAAACGAGGGGGCTTTTTGAATCTCCCTTACCGCGAAAAATAGAAGCAATTATATTGTAGGCGGTAATGGCGGGTATTCCTGCAAAACAGATTATAAGATAAGTATGTGTCTGCTCAAGTGATTCTTGTGGAGTGCAGATGAGGTGAATGACGGGTTTTGTAAGAAGAATCAGCAGCAGGGTAAGCAAAAGAGAAAGTATGGTAAAAAGCAGGGTAGTGTTCCCGATTATCTTTGCCACTTCATTTTCTTTTTTTGCTCCCACAGCCTGCCCAATGAGTACAGTGCTTCCCATTGCAAGCCCCACGATGATTACGGTGAGCATGTGCATGACCTGACTTCCTACAGAAACTGCAGTAATGGTCTGGGCGCCGTTAAACTGTCCTGCAATAAAAAGGTCTGCAAGTCCGTAAAGGGTTTGTAAAAAATAAGAAAGCAGAAATGGAAGAGAAAACTTTACTATTCCCTTAAAGAGACTTCCCTCTGTCAGAAGATTCTGCTTCATTTTAGTTCAAGTAAAAAATCCCTTACAAGGCGGGCACTCATGTCTGCAGCTTTTTCTTCGTTAAAGGGTTCAGGTGAATCTACCCCTTCTTCAGCCATGTCACTCATACAGCGGATGATTACAAAAGGCTTGGAATTAAGGTAGGCGGCATGGGCTATGGCGGCTCCTTCCATTTCTACACAGGCAGGATTGCATAATTCCTTAATGCTCTGTTTGAGTTTGGGGTCGCTTACAAACTGGTCACCGGAAGCAATGCGTCCTTCAATAAGTTTATAGGGGCGGAAGAATTTATCTTTTTCAAATGCGTTTTTTATGGCCTGAACAAGTTTTTTATCTGCAAGAAAGTTACTGCAGGTCATCTGGGGAATTTCTGTAGGTCTGTAACCAAAGTCTGAGGCATCTACGTCATGGTAAACGGCATCACTGGAAACCACAAGGTCAAAAATTCCAAGCCCTTCTGCCATTGCACCTGCCACTCCGGAATTGATTATAAAATCAACCGAAAAATAGGAACAGAGAATCTGGGTACAGAGGGCGGCATTTACTTTGCCCACACCGGATTTTACCAGCACTACAGGAATGCCTTCTATTTTGCCTTCCGTAAAATCCATGCCTGCAATCTTAACAGGGGGCTGTTCTTCCTTTAAAAAGATGGAAAGCATGGCTTTTTCTACTTCCATTGCGGCAATAATTCCTATTTTTTTGTCCATAAAACGCACTCCTTGCGAAAAACGGTAAGGTTTTCATAAAATTTCTGTAATTTTCTGTAAAAAACCTTGACACTTCAATTCTTCTTCAGTATAGTACAAACACAAACGTTGATAAAGCCCCAAGATTTATCAATACCAGTGATTTTGTATGACGGACTGCAATTCTCCTCCTTAATGCGGTCCGTTTTTTTTTGTACCTTTTTTTATTTTTTTTCCAATCTGTACCCTTAAAAGAGCCTTAAAGGTACATGTTTAGGGACTTAATTTTTTTTGACACCAAAAAAGCGCCTGACGTCTTAATTTTACGCACTTATAACAAAGCTGACCGAATTTTAGTGAGTTGACTAAAAGCGCTATACCTAGTAGACTGAAAACATCTTACCCACTATATCTAGTGTATAGTGTGTTTGACTGGTAAAATAAGAGGGGAACGATGAAGATTATCAAAAGAAGCGGTGAAGAAGTTGTATTTGACCGTGAAAAAATAGTAGTTGCTATCGGAAAAGCCAATGTTACAGTTGGAGAAAGGGATCGTCTTACCCAGAAACAAATAGAATCTATTGCTGATGATATAGAAATTGAATGTGCCCGTGTGGGTCATGCCCTGAGCGTAGAAAGCATTCAGGATCTGGTAGAAACCGGAATCATGCAGCATGGTGCCTATGAAGTGGCAAAGAAATACATTACCTACCGCTATGAGCACAATCTTAAGAGACAGAAGAATACCACAGACGAGCGTATTCTTTCTCTGCTCCACGAAAGCAATGAAGAGGTAAAGCAGGAAAACTCCAACAAGAACCCCACTGTTGTTTCCGTTCAGCGTGACTACATGGCAGGTGAGGTGTCTAAGGACATTACAAGACGTTTCCTTTTGCCCGAAGATATTTCTGCTGCCCATGACGAAGGTATCATTCACTTTCATGATGCTGACTATTTTGCCCAGCACATGCACAACTGTGACCTGGTGAACCTGGAAGACATGCTGGAAAACGGAACTGTCATCAGCGGAACAAGAATTGACAGACCTCATTCTTTCAGCACTGCCTGTAACATTGCCACTCAGATTATTGCCCAGGTTGCCTCAAGCCAGTACGGCGGACAGAGTATTTCCCTTACTCACCTTGCACCTTTTGTTGATGTAAGTCGTCAGAAAATCAGGCGTGAAATTGCAGAAACAATGAAGGAAACCGGCCTTACTTTAAGTGACGAGCAGTTTGAACTTATGGTACAGCGTCAGCTTCAGAATGAAATTACCCGCGGTGTTCAGACCATTCAGTATCAGGTTATTACCCTTATGACCACAAACGGTCAGGCTCCCTTTGTTACTGTTTTCATGTACCTGAACGAAGCAAAAAATGAACAGGAAAAAGCTGACCTTGCAATGGTCATCGAAGAAGTATTAAAGCAGCGTACACAGGGCGTTAAGAATGAAAAGGGTGCCTGGATTACACCTGCTTTCCCAAAACCCATTTATGTTTTGGAACCAGATAACATTGAGGAAGGAACAAAGTACTACTACCTTACAGAACTTGCTGCAAAATGTACTGCAAAGCGCATGGTTCCTGATTACATCAGCGAGAAAAAAATGCTTGAACTTAAGGACGGTAACTGCTACCCCTGCATGGGCTGCCGTTCTTTCCTCACCGTTTACCATGAGCCTACAACAGGAAAACCAAAGTTTTATGGAAGATTTAATCAGGGAGTGGTAACCCTTAACCTTGTGGATGTTGCCTGTTCTTCTTACGGAGATGAAGATAAATTCTGGCAGATTCTGGAAGAAAGACTTGACCTCTGCCACAGGGCACTCCGCTTAAGGCATGAGCATCTTTTGGGAACAAAGAGTGATGCAGCTCCAATTCTCTGGCAGAACGGTGCACTTGCCCGCCTTGGAAAGGGTGAGGTTATTGATGACCTTCTTTACAACGGTTACTCCACAATCAGCTTAGGTTATGCAGGTCTTTGTGAATGTGTCCGTTACATGACAGGTAAAAGCCACACAGATCCTTCTGCAACTCCTTTTGCCCTTCGTGTAATGCGTGCCCTTAACGATGCCTGTGCAAAGTGGAAGGCTGCCGAGCATATTGATTATTCAATCTACGGAACTCCGCTGGAAAGCACAACCTACAAGTTTGCAAAGTGCCTTAAAAAACGCTTTGGCATGATAGAAGGGGTCACTGACAAAAACTACATCACCAACAGCTATCATGTGAACGTTACGGAAAAAATAGATGCCTTCTCTAAACTTTCATTTGAGGCACAGTTCCAGGAACTCTCACCTGGTGGAGCAGTGAGTTATGTGGAAGTTCCAAACATGGAAAACAATCTTCCTGCAGTGATGACTCTGCTTAAGCACATCTACAACAACATCATGTATGCGGAACTTAACACCAAGAGTGACTTCTGTCAGAAATGCGGTTATACCGGTGAAATACAGATTCAGGAAGATGCGGACAAAAAACTTATCTGGTGCTGCCCCAACTGCGGTAACACAGATCAGAGCACAATGAATGTTGCCCGCCGCACCTGCGGTTACATTGGTACCCAGTACTGGAACCAGGGACGTACTCAGGAAATTCGGGAACGTGTCCTGCACCTCTAAGCGTTGCCAATACCAATGAATTACGGTGAAATAAAAAAAACAGACATTGCCAACGGAGAAGGAGTGAGGGTAACCCTTTTTGTAAGCGGATGCAGAATCCACTGCAAGGGTTGCTTTAACTCCATGACCTGGGATTTTTCTTACGGTAAGCCTTTTACAGAAGAAACAGAAGAAGAAATTCTTAAAGCCCTGTCTCCTGATTTTATTGCGGGGCTTACTGTTTTAGGCGGTGAACCCTTTGAACCTGAAAACCAGGCAGTGCTCGCTCCCTTTCTTGAAAAAGTAAAAAAGACCTTCCCTAAAAAAACAATCTGGTGCTACACCGGTTATGTTCTTGAAAAAAATCTTTTACCCGAAGACGGAAACAAGCACACGGAGTACACAAAACGCATGCTCTCCTGTCTGGATACTTTAGTAGACGGCCCTTTCATTCTGGAAGAAAAAGACATCAGCCTTCAGTTCCGCGGAAGTAGAAACCAGCGGATACTTAGGGGACCCTTCTTTTCCTAACTCCTTTTCATAACATATATTTTTACTTTCAAATTTGCCAATCCTGTCTTATAATAATAGTAGGTTTTGAGCAGATTTTGGAGGTGTGCCATGAGTGTTACAAGCTATTCATTGGGAGCAGCCCAGGAAGTTACCGGCAGTAAGCATGTGCTTGAAGTAGATGGCAGAAGTTTTATGATAGACTGCGGTGCTTTTCAGGGAAAACGTGCCGAGAGTGATAAAAAGAACCGTGATTTTGATTTTGCCGCAGATAAAATCGAGAGTGTCATTTTAACCCATGCCCACTACGACCACTGCGGACTTCTTCCCATCCTCACAAAAAACGGCTACGGCGGAAACATTTATGCCACCCCTGCCACAAGAGATCTTGCAAATATCGTTCTAATGGACAGTGCCCGCATTCAGGCCCGCGATGCAGAGTTCCTTGCAAAACAGGCCCGCAAAAAAGGGGAAGGGTTTACCTGGAAGCCTCTCTTTAACGAAGCCGATGTTGTTAAAGCTGCAAACCAGATAGTGGGCTTAGGTTACAGAAGAAAAATGTATATTGCTCCTGACGTTCAGCTGGAGTTTTTTGATGCAGGACATATTTTAGGAAGTGCCTTTGCCTATCTTACCATCAACGGACAGAGAAATAATCCCATCTCCGGAAGAACAGAAAATTCCTTTATGAGCGGCGGTAGACGATTCTGGCACAGACTCTTTGGAACAAAAAAACTTCCTGAAAAAAAAGGAAGCGTTACAAGCCAGGGAGAACGTGCCTTAAGGGGTGCCCCCTCTGACGAAATTCGCATCCTCTACACAGGAGATCTGGGCCGTGTGGGAAAACCAATTGTGCGTAATCCTTCTACAGAAGAACTTCCTGCTCCAGACTATATTTTTATGGAAAGTACTTATGGCAACAGGCTCCACGGAGACACAAAACTTGCCATGAATGATCTGGCAAAAATTGTAAAACGTGCGGTTGAAAAAAAAGGAAAAATCATCATTCCGACTTTTGCAATTGAACGGGCCCAGGAACTGGTATTCTACCTGCATCTTCTCATGGATCAGAAACGCATTCCAAAAATTCCCATTTACATGGACAGCCCCATGGCAGTGAATGCAACAGGTATTTTCCAGCTTCATCCTGAATGCTATGATGAGCAGACAAACGAAGCTTTCCTTAAGCATCACAAAAATCCTTTTGGTTTTAACGAACTTACCTTTGTCAGCAGCGTAGACGAGTCAAAGGAACTGAACAAAATGAGCGGTCCCCTTATTGTTCTGAGCGCAGACGGTATGTGTGAAGCAGGACGGGTTCTCTATCATCTTGCAAACTCTGTGGGAAACCCCAACAACACAGTTCTTACCGTAGGTTACATGGCAGAAAATACTCTGGGCCGCAGACTGGTTGACGGTGAAAAGGAAGTAAAGATTCTTGGTGACTGGTGCAAGGTAAACTGTACGGTTGAAACCATAGACGCCTTTAGTGCCCATGCCGACTACGAAGAAAGTACAAAGTGGCTGGACAGCATAGACACCAGCCGCCTTAAAAAAATATTCCTTGTGCACGGAGAAAAAGATGCACAGGAGTTTTTTGCCGAATACTTAAAGACTCACGGTTACCCCAATGTGGAAATCGTTAAGTACGGCGAAGTTTATAATCTGGAGTAGATAATGGATGCAGATACACAAAATGAATTGATTTCTCTTGAAACAAAGCTTGCCTACCTGGAAGATTTTGTTCAGAAACTTCAGGAGGTAACGGTGGAACATACCAATGCCATAGAAGTTCTCCGCTCAGAGAATAAACTAATGGCACAAAAAATCCGTGACCTCACAGAACAGCTGGAGGGGGACGTTCCAAACAGAAAGCCCCCGCATTACTAATCCTTCTTATGATCCTGCCAGATGTGAACTGCTCATCAAAGAGAATGTCAGGCTGCAAGAGGATGCAAATACTGTTAAACAAAGAATTGCAAGCGAAGAATGCAATTTCTATATATTGAAATCATACTAATTTCGCGTATAATCTAAGATTTTGTGTTTTTGAATCTTGCGTATAATCAAAAGTTGCACTATAATATGCGTATAATCAAAAACTGACCATTGTCTAAACCTGCGTATAATCAGAGGTGTCTGCATGATACTAAAACGAAAAATCTACGGAAAACTGCTCGCCTGGAAAAATGAATCTAAGGGAACAAAAGCACTGCTTGTTGAAGGAGCAAGGCGTATTGGAAAATCAACCGTCTGTGAAGAATTTGGAAAGAATGAGTATAAAAGCTATATAGTTATAGATTTTGCAAAAAGAGATTCCACTGTAGAACAATTTTTTACAGACCATCTGAATGATTTAGACACTTTCTTTATGCTGCTTTCTGCATATTTCAAGAAAGAACTTGTACAAAGAAACTCTCTTATAATTTTCGATGAAATTCAAATGTTTCCTCAGGCCAGGGCTGCATTGAAATATCTGGTTGCGGATGGCCGTTATGATTATATAGAAACAGGATCTCTGATTTCAGTAAAAGAAAATGTTCAGAACATCGTGCTTCCTTCAGAAGAAAGAAGCATTCTTATGTATCCTCTTGATTTTGAAGAATTTGCATGGGCTCTTGGTGAAGATCTTTTGATGGAATATATACGGGATTGTTTCGCAAAAAAAGAAGCATTGGATCAAAGTATGCACAGTAAGGCTATGCTTCTTTTTAAACAGTACCTTTTGGTAGGTGGAATGCCGAAGCCTGTTGTCACCTTTATTGAATCTCATAAAAATTTTTCCCCTGCTGATACAGAAAAAAGAGATATTCTCAAACTCTACAGAAACGATATTATGAAAATTAAGTCGCAGTACAGAAGCAAGGTCCTGGCAATCTTTGATCAAATTCCGGGTCTTCTTTCCCAACATGAAAAAAGAGTGGTTTTTAAAGCCATTCAGGAAGGCTCTTATGCAGATCAATATGAGGATACATTTTTCTGGCTTTCTGATTCAATGATTTCCAACGAATGCTTTATGTGTTCAGATCCTAATGTAGGGCTTTCGATAAATGAAGTCAGGTCATATATAAAATGCTATCTGGGTGATACAGGTTTATTAGTGAGCCACGCTTTTGATGAAAATGAACTTCTTGAAGCGGATGTATACAATCAGATTTTGACTGACAGACTGTCCCTTAATGAAGGAATGCTTTTTGAGAACGCAATTGCGCAGATGCTTACTGCAAACGGTCACAAATTGTATTTCTATACTCATTATTCAGAAGAAAAGCACAGAAACGATATCGAGATAGATTTTTTGATTTCTAACAACAGCAAGCTTAAGTATAAAATGTTTCCGATAGAAGTAAAATCAGGAAAGAGGTATACAACTAACTCTTTACTTAGATTTAGGGAAAAGTTCAAACAGAGAATAGGCGGATGCTACATAATTCATCCTAAGAATCTTTCTGTAAAAGATGAGGTTTTATGCATTCCGCCATATATGACAATCTGTCTGTGAATCTGCCTTTCTACCGCTTTGCAGCAATCTGTTTACTGATAAAAGTTCCCGTGAGCTGAACTGCTTCAACAAGAATGAGCAGGACAATTATTGAGGCAATCATTACATCTGTGCGGAATCTCTGGTAACCGTAACGGATTGCAAGGTCTCCCAAACCACCGCCGCCGATTGCACCTGCCATTGCAGAGTAACCGATAAGGTTTATTATGGTAAGGGTAATGCCGTCAACAAGAGAGGGCAGGGCTTCTGGAACAAGCACTTTGTAAATTATCTGCCAGTTTGTACTTCCCATTGCACGTGAAGCCTGAATCACACCTGAGTCAACTTCGTTAAGGGCGGTTTCAATTACACGGGCTACAAAAGGAGCAGCCGCAATGGAAAGAGGCACAATAGTTGCAACAGTTCCGTATGCCTTACCTATAATGAGCCTTGAGAGGGGAAGAAGAACAATCATCAGAATCAAAAAAGGAAATGATCTGAGCACGTTTACAATTGAGCCAAGTACCTGGTTTAAAATGCGTTTTGGTGCAATTCCGTTTTTACCTGTAATGCAGAGAAGAACTCCCAGCGGGAATCCCAGTATGAGTGAAAAGAGGGTTGAAAAGAAAACCATCTGCAAAGTCTGTAAAGTTGAAACTCCCACTAAAGAAAAAATCTGGTTCCAGTTCATTTTGCTTCCTCCACAAGTACGTCTGAGTTTTTAAGAAAGTCCAGTGCTTTTTTTACTTCGGTCTCTTCACCGTTTATGGTCACTTCCATCTGGCCAATGTCTCCGTCAGGAAGATGCTGAACTCCTGCCGCAAGAATGTTTATGGAAACATCAAAGTTTTTTGCCACAAGAGA
>JAEEKM010000172.1 GCA_016282455.1 Treponema sp.
CCCCAGCTGAGACGGGGTCTTTGCAAGGGCTACTGCTCCGCTTGAAAGAAGTTCTTCTTCGCTTCCAAAACCCCAGAGAATGCCAAGAGTCTTAAGACCGCAGGCTTTTGCTCCTTCTACGTCAAACTTGCGGTCTCCAATCATAAGACAGTCGTTTTTGTCCTTAATGCCGCCTTGTGCAAGTACATATTCAATCACATCACTTTTGGCTACACGGGTTTCTTCCAGGTCACTACCACCGGCAAAATCAAAATAGTCCAGCAGGGAAAAATGATCCAGAAGCTGACGGGCAAAAACTTCCGGCTTACTTGTGGCAACAAAAAGTTTTTTTCCGGCACTTTTTAATTTTTGTAAAAGTTCTGGGAGGCCCTCGTAAACTTCCACTTCAAAAATTCCTTTTGGGGTGTAATATTCCCTGTAGTAAAGCATGGCTTTTTTTGCATCTTCTTCGCTAAAGCCAAAGGCATTTGTAAAACTGTCCATGAGGGGTGGGCCAATCAGCCTGGAATAAAAAGCGGCACCTTTTCTTTCAATGCCAAAAGAGTCGCACACATGGTCAAAAGAATTGAACACGCCTCTGGAAGTGTCCATGAGGGTTCCGTCAAAATCAAAGAGAATGTTTTTTTCGTTAAAGCGGGACATAGCTTACACCAGAAGACGAAGTTTTTTTGGAAGACACTCAAAGTGAACGCTTCTTACATCTCCGCCGTATTCACCGTCTCTGTGAAGCACCATGGGATGTTCGCAGCTTACATCAAGTGTGGTAAAGTTACGGAGAGTAAAACCTTTTAACTTACCGTGTTTTGCGGCAATCAAAAAGGGAAAATCCAGAAAGGCTTTCCAGCGTGGAAGACCAGATGCAAGGCACATGGAAAGTTTACCGTCTTCGCAGTCTGCATCAGGAGCCATTGGAACACCGCCCCCTTCGGCAGGGAAATTCATTGAGGCAAGGAAGATGAGTTTGTCGTAGTGTTCTTCTTCGCCCCCGTCAAAGCGCAGGGTTACAGGTTCTGTTGCCATACTGAAAAGAGTCTGCACTGTGAGCACAACATAGGTGAGTTTTCCCAGACCAATTTTATTCAGAAAATTTTTCTGTTTGGAAGTGAGGGCTTTTTTACAGACAATGGCATCCATTCCGATTCCGGCACTGATTCCGAATATTTTATTTTTTTCAAGCTCAGTGCTTACCATTCCAAGGTCTATGAGTTTTCCTTCGCCTGCATTTACAATTATGTCCAGGGCTTTTGAGGGATTGTTTGGAATACCTGCACCGCCTGCAAAATCGTTTCCGCTTCCTGTGGGAATGACACCGAGGGAAACTTTTGAAAAATCTACAATGCCGTTAAGGACTTCGTTAAGGGTACCGTCTCCGCCTACAACCAGAAGAGTAACAGTTTCTCCGGAAGAAGTTATTTCACGGGCAAGCTCTGTGGCGTGTCCTGCGCGTTCGGTTTTTCTTGCCAGGTAGGGCAGATTTCGTTTTTTGAGTTCTTCTTCAACAGAAAGCCAGGTACGTGCCGCTTTACCACTTCCGCCGTGGTCATTTACAATTATGTGGAACATACTTCTATTATAGCACAATTATTGGCACTGACAAGGATTATTGTTCCTTTTCGTAATGTATGTACTCGTAGGTGGAATGTTTTTCGGCGCGGGCTTTCATGGCTTCGTAGCATTTGTTGCGCAGCATCTGCATGTTTTCTTTGCGGGAGAGGCTGCTGTCTGCATAAAAAGGTCCGTCTATGTAAGTGACGATTCTGGGGCGGGAACCAAAGAGACGTTTCTTGTAACAGTTGGTAAGGGCGTAAACTGCCGCTCCATCTTCTGCAGGAAAATGAAAGGATGAATCTTTAAAGGGACGGATTTTTGTGTAATAGGGCCAGATGTGGGCTTCGGGATAAATGGTTACAAACGAACCCTGCTTTACCCTAAGAAAAATGCAGTCACGCATTTGACCCACCTGCTTAAAATTTGTTGCAAGAGGAATTGCCCCCAGCATTTCTACAAGAGTGTTTATTCCCCTGATTGACATGAGGGCAGGACCTGCAACAGGATAATTTTTTTTCAGGTAATGAAGGGAGTATGGAATAAAAACATCACTCAAAGTGTTTGTGTGGTTTGAATAAAGATAGGCTCCGCCTTTTAGTCCTTTTAAAACTTTTCTGTTTCTGTAGTTCTGAAGGAAAATAAATTTCATGTAAAGGGTAACAAGAGGCTGGGCAATAAGACGATACACAAAAAACTCAATCACCTTCCATATAATATTTGTGTGCACATAGCGGTAGTTTTCGCGGAGGGGAGAGAGTTTGATGTTCATGCCCGCAAAATCATCATTCAATTCATCTTTGTAGTAGATTGTTTTTCTTTTCATCGCTTCACTTCTTAAGACACATGAGAAGCGCGTCTGGTTGCATGCATATTTTTTTTGTGTTAGACTAAAAGCACTACTTCATGGAGATGCATAATGAACATAACAATTGTATGTGATGTACTTGGCGAGCCTAACAACGGTACAACTGTTGCTACCCTTAACCTGATTAAGTTTTTACGTGACACCGGCGGTCATAATGTAAAAGTAGTTTCCAACGACTTTGAAAAATCAGGCATTCCGGAAAAAGACCAGATTCATCTTCCAACACTTTCACTCGGTTCTATTGCAGATAAAATTATTGCAAATAACGGAGTGTCTCTTGCAAAACCAGACCACGACATTCTAGTTGAGGCAATGAAAGATGCAGATGTTGTTCACATTCAGCTTCCGCTTCTGATTGGTCAGGTTGCCATTCGTGTTGCAAAAGAATTGAACAAACCTGTTACTGCAAGTTTTCACTGTCAGGCAGAAAATGTTTCTTCGCACTTTCATCTTCAGGGCAATGAATTTGTTTCTTCTGCAATTTACAAAGAGTTCTGGCACGGCATTTACCAGTACTGCGACTGCATTCACTACCCCACCGCATTTATTCAGGGACTCTTTGAAAAAGCAATTAAGCACAAAACCAATGGTTATGTAATTTCAAACGGAGTAAACACAATTTACACGGACAAAGGTCTTTCACGGAAAAATGAAAAATTCACCATTGCCTGTACGGGTAGATTCAGTAAGGAAAAAGCACAGGAACTTCTTATTAAGGCTGTTGCAAAATCAAAGTACCGGGATGAAATCTGCATTAAGTTTGCGGGAGAAGGACCACTTCTTTCAAAGTATCAGAGGCTTGCAAAAAAACTTAAGGTGGATGCTGACTTTACTTTTTATTCCAGAAGTGCGCTTGTAGATATGCTGAACAAAATCAATCTTTACGTGCATACTGCCTTTATTGAGATTGAAGCAATTTCCTGCATAGAAGCAATCTGCTGCGGTGTTGTTCCTGTCATTAACAATGCCCACAGAAGTGCAACCAAGGCTTTTGCTCTGGATGAGAAAAATCTTTTTAAGGAAAACTCTGTTCGTTCACTTACGCAAAAAATTGACTGGTGGTATGAGCACCCTGACGAACTGGAAAAACGCCGCATGGAATACGAAGAAATGCGCCACCAGTTTACCCAGGACGAATGCATGCGCTTTATGGAAATCATGCTCTGCGACGCCGTAGACATCCACAAAAAATAAGGGCTGTCTTAAAAATACAAGTTTCGGTGGTTGAGCCTGCCGAAACCACCATGTTTTGTGTACATGGTCATTTCGAGAGCCTCAA
>JAEEKM010000173.1 GCA_016282455.1 Treponema sp.
GTTGCAAACGAAGTCTACAAAAAAATTGATGAATTAAAGAAAACACTTCCTTCAGACATCAGTCTTGAAATAATCCGTGACGACACAGACTCAATCCGCGATACTTTGAGTACCCTTCTTGAGTCAGCCTGGCAGGGACTTATTCTTGCAGTGCTTATTCTTTTCATCTTCCTCTGTTCATTTAAGAGTACCTTTATCATTGCAATTTCAATTCCGCTTTCCATCATCATTACAATGCTTGCCATGAACGCAGCGGGAATCACCCTTAACATGATTACCATGACAGGCCTTATTCTTGGCGTGGGTATGATTGTGGATGCTTCAGTGGTGATGATTGAAAACATTTACAACTACCGTGCCCGTGGAGCCAAACCCCGTGTTGCCGCAATTCTTGGTACACAGGAAATGATTATGTCGGTGGTGTCAGGAAACCTTACTACAATCTGTGTTTTCATTCCCTTCATTTTCTTTATGAAAGACCTTGGAATGATGGGTCAGATTTTTAAGGGAATCATTTTTACAATTGTGATTGCTCTTGTAAGTTCCCTCTTTGTGGCAATTTTCCTTGTTCCGGTTCTTGCAGGACACTTTCTGCCTCTTTCTAACCGTAACGAAAAGCCGGTTAAAAACCCGGTACTCATTGCACTCTACGGTTTCTTTACAAAAGGTCAGAATGCAATCAGAAAAGTTTTCAGCAAGGCACTTAAGGCAGCACTTGACCACAGGGCAGTAACAATCATTGTGAGTTTTACAATCCTCATCATGAGTTTTATGCTCATTCCAACTTTAAGAATCAGCCTCATGCCGATGGGTAACGACGACAGTGTTTCTGTAAGCATTGCCCTTCCCACAGGTACAACCCTGCAGCAGACCCAGCATGTGGTTAATCAGTTTGAAGAAATTATTGAAAAAGAAATTCTGGGTTACACTACCCTTGTTACAAGCATTGGCGGCGGAAGAAACGGTACCAGTTATTCAGGCAGCATTCAGATTCAGCTTCCCGAAAGTGACAAACAGATTGACAATGCGGAGACAATTAAAAACAAACTGCGTGCCCACTTTAACGACTTTACTGACGTAACCTTTACCTTCGGCCGTGGAATGACCCAGATGACAGGTGCAAACTTTGACATTGCAATCCGCTCTGCAAGTTTTGATGCCGCAATGGATGTTGCAAAAAAAGTTGCCGCAGTTATGGAAGAAATTCCTGACATCGGTGAACCAAACATTGACACAACAGAAGGTCTCCCTCAGGTAGAAATCAGCATAGACCGCGAGAGGGCCTACAACTTTGGCGTAAACGTTACGACAGTTGCAAATGAAATAAATGCTTCTATTGAAGGTAAGAGCACAACCGTTTACAGAAAAGACGGAGAAGAATACACAGTTTATGTAATGCTGCGCCCTGAAGACAGAAGTGAAGTGATTGACCTTGAACAGATTTATGTTACGGGAAAGAAAGGTCTTGTGAGTGTTGCAAACTTTGCCAAAGTGGAAAAAGGACTTGGCCCTGTGAGCATTGCCCACGAAAACCGTTCACGTATTGTTCATGTAACGGGAAGCAATATTGGTAACCGCAACGACAACGAAGTGGAAAATTCAATCAAAGAAGGAATTGCAAAATCCTTTGTTGTGCCTGACAACGTGAACATCAGTTACGAAGGAAGCTGGAAGGACACTAAGGAACAGGGAATCGTATTTGCAAAAATCATTCTCATGGCAATCATTCTGGTCTTTGGTGTGATGGCGGCAACTTACGAAAGCATTAAGGCACCCCTTATTAACCTGATGACCATTCCCTTCCTGGCAATTGGCGTTATCTTAATTTACAAGATATTCAATCAGCCCATTTCCATTATGACTGCAGTGGGTCTTATCATGCTGGTGGGTATTGTGGTAAACAACGGAATTATTCTTGTAGACTACACAAACCTTTTGATTGACCGCGGCATGAAAATGAAAGAGGCCTGTCTTGAAGCGGGAACAAGCCGTTTGCGCCCTGTGCTCATGACAACCCTCACTACAATTCTTGGCATGCTCCCTATGTGCTTTGCTTCAAGCGGAAGTGCTTCCATGATGCAGCCGATTGGTGTTGCAGTAGTTGGCGGACTTACAAGTTCCACATTCATTACCCTCTTCTTCATTCCAGTGTTCTATTCACTGATTATGAAAGAAAAGAAAACTGCAAAGAGCAGCATACAGCCGGTTGCCCTTGAAGACCTGAAGAAAGAAAAAGGAGAATAAGATGTACCGGGTAGAAATTATTTCTAATAAATCTGTAGAAGAAGACATTACCGAAGCCCTGGAAGAATTTGTTCCCGGCATCTGCTACACAAGCATTCCCCTTGCCTACGGTCGCGGTAAAGATGACTACAAGCTGGGCACCACCACCTGGCCTGAAACAAACTTTGTTCTTGTAAGCTATGTGGAAGACAAAGACCTTAACACCGTGCGCAGCGTTCTCGCCGGAGTTAAAAACAAATTCTCCAGCGAAGGAATAAAACTTTTTGTCGTTAAGGCGGAAGATTTTTAGTTTTTTGTTCTTTAACATCTTTTTATTTTGAGAAACAGCCATGTTCTGCATTGGGTGAGTTTAATACTTAATGAAGGGCATGGCTTGTTGAAAAAAACAAAGGAAGCTGTAAATTACTGTCTAAACAGATGGGAAAACCTTGAATTTCGTTAAACAAAAAAGGCGGGATCAGAAGTTTGAACCCGCCTATAAAAACTACTCAAAGATAAAATTGTTTATAGTAGGATGCTGTGTGTCAGAGTGCCAGAAAATTCATCATCAGTGAATGATATAGTATCCCAATTGTCTGTTGTTGTACCTGTATAAGATTTATTTTGTTCAGAAACTCCGTTTCCTCCAACATTAGATAGTTACTGTTACCGAATTGCCAGAAACCTCATATTTTCCGTACATATAACCAAGTTCGGAATATTCTGTAAAAGAAGAATCACTATACCCTTGAGTTTGCCAATCACAATATGATTTTTCGCCAGTATCAAGCATTATCGATTCAGGGTGAAAATTAAAATCAACATAAACAACTGTTACAGAAGAATTATTTTTTAGTGTCAATGTTCCTCTGTACCCTCCATATGGCGAAGTTATTGTATTCCCAGAATTATTGTTGTCTGATGAATTTGGATCTTTACAGGCTGAA
>JAEEKM010000174.1 GCA_016282455.1 Treponema sp.
AGACGGAATCATTGCCCTTGAAATGGCAAGAAACAAACAGTACGACCTGCTCATCACAGATGATGCAATGACCCGCATGAACGGAGAAATTCTTTTAGACAACATTCGTAGTCTTGAACAGTATGAACATGTTCCGGTTATTGCACTTTCTGAACATCCGCTTGAAAAAGCAGATGCCTTCATGAGCAAATCTGATTTTAAACGTGACGAATTGATTCAAAAGGTAAAGGAGCTTTTACATGAATAAGAAGATTTTAATTTTAGAGCCCACAGAAACCATACGTTCTTTTTTTACCGAAAAACTTAAAGCCGCAAATCTTGACATTTCTTTTGAGTCAGACGGAATACAGTTTTTCTCAAAAGTTCTCTCTTCAAAACCAGACGCAATTTTACTGAATGCAAAATCTCAGAATCCCAAAACCATATATCTTGTAAGGCTGATTAAAGACACGGAAGAATTGCAGAAAATTCCTGTCGGTCTTTATGCAACTTCGGATTTTACTTTTGAAAGGCGCTATGCAGAAAATTCCGGTTGTGATGCTTTTATCAGATTCCGCGGAGAAAGTCTTGCAGAAGATGTCGCAAAACTTCTTTCGCTTGCAGACAAACAGTTAAGTGCCCGTCCGGAACAGGGATTTTTCTTTAAGAGCGTTATGACAGAAAGAATACTTTCACTTTCTGACAAAATGGAATCCCTCACAGACATCATTCAGGAATTTCTTAACATGATTGCAGAAACTCTTGAAACACCAGCCGCATCTCTTTTGCTAAAAGAAAATGACGGAACCTACGCTTACTATGTTGCATCAAAGAAATTTACACAGGAAGAAATAAAAGATTTTCTTAAAGTATGTACTTCCGATTTTGAACAGACGGGTCCTGATGTAAACGTTTCGCAGATTGTTCCAATGAGACTTGCTTCTTCAAAGAATCTGGAAAAGTTCAGGACAAACGAACTGCCTCTTTCTTCCTACAGGTCTGTTAAGTTAAAATGCGACGGAACCCTTAATGTAGTAAAGGAAAAGAATTTTTCTTCCAGACAGATTGATGTTCTTGAGTTCAGCGCAGATAAAATCAATGTGCTTATAGAAAACGCACTCATGCTCAAGAAGAAAATATTTTTTGAAAAGAGAATCCGTAAAGCCTTCAGTCGTTTTGTTCCCGAGCAGATTATTGACGAACTTGTTACTGCCGCAGATGACAGCGACAAAGTTGCAGTGGGCGAAAAACGAGAAGTTGCCATTCTCTTTAGTGACATCAGAAGTTTTACCAGCATAAGCGAAAGAAATACTCCTGAAACAATCGTTGCCTTCCTGAACCGTTACTTTACCACTATGGTGAACATCATTAAAAAGCATGGCGGTACAATTGATAAATTTATTGGCGATGCAATCATGGCGGAATTTGGATGCCCCGTAAGTTACGAAGATAATTCAAGGCGTGCAGTTGAGGCCGCTTATGAAATGAGGGAGGCACTTCCTTCTGTTCCTCTGGAAGATTTGATTTTGCCTGAAGGAATGAAGTTTAATATCGGTATAGGCATTCACTACGGAGACGTAACTGTCGGTTCAATCGGTTCCAGTGACAAGACGGACTACACGGTTATTGGCGACAGCGTAAACTTAGCTTCCAGACTTGAAGGACTTACAAAAACTTACGGCAGCATGATTGTTGTAAGCGACTCTGTTAAAGAAGATATTAAGGATGATAATGCATTTGTCTTCCGCTATCTTGATGACGTTAAAGTTAAAGGTAAGGCAAAGGCTGTTCCCATTTATGCAGTAGATCGTTCTGAAGAGGAGTTTTCTGCTGAATACAGGGATAACTATTCTAAAGGTCTTGATTTATATAAGCAGGGTGTGTTTAATCTTGCAAAGGAATATTTTGAAAAGGCATTAACACAGGTTCCGGATGACAAGGCAGCCCTACTCATGCAGGAACGCTGCGCAGAGTTCATCAAGAACCCGCCTGAAAACTGGGACGGAGCAATCACCTTCCACACAAAATAACTGTCAGTTTCTGTCAAAGAAATCGAAGTTTCCTGTCAAACCACTCGCAGCTTTTGTCAAATCGAGCGCAGCTTTTGTCAAATCGAGCGCAGTCGAGATTTCTATGTTCATTATGAAAAACAAACATAGATTTCTCCATTCCGTGCACTGCGCTCGGAGAGTTGCTTCGCAGCTCTCTACGAGTTTCCGCTTCGCGAAAACTCGCAAGATTTATTCAGCTCTTATAGAAGTATTCTTTACAGTTACATCGTGGGCACGGAGAGTTGCTTCGCAACTCTCTACGAGTTTCCGCTACGCGTAAACTCGCGGTTACTCTGCACGTATAGATGTATTTTTTACGGTAACATCATGAGCACGGAGAGTTGCTTTCGCAACTCTCTACGAGTTTCCGCTTCGCGAAAACTCGCAAGATTTATTCAGCTCTTATAGAAGTATTCTTTACAGTTACATCGTGGGCTCCACTTTCCTGTACTGTTACGGCAGACACGAGGGTGAGTTTGGCTTTTTCCTGGAGTTCGGGGATGCTCAGGGCACCGCAGTTACACATGGTGTGAACAACCTTGCTGATTGTAAGGGCAACACCGTCGTGCAGGTGGCCTGCGTAAGGAACGTAGGAATCAACACCTTCCTCAAAGGCCATTCCCTTCTTTCCGCCGAGGTCGTATCTCTGCCAGTTGCGGGCACGGTTACTTCCTTCTCCCCAGTATTCTTTTACATAGTTTCCGTTCACAACCAGTTTGTTTGTGGGGCTTTCATCAAAGCGGGCAAAGTAGCGGCCAAGCATTACAAAGTCTGCACCCATTGCAAGGGCAAGGGTAATGTGGTAGTCATGCACAATTCCACCGTCAGAACAGATAGGAACATAAATACCAGTCTTTGCATAATATTCATCGCGGGCTTTTGCAACTTCAATTGTAGCAGTTGCCTGACCACGACCAATTCCCTTCTGCTCACGGGTAATACAGATTGAACCGCCACCAATACCAATCTTTACAAAGTCAGCTCCGTTCTCTGCAAGGAACATAAAGCCTTCGCGGTCAACAACGTTTCCTGCTCCCACTTTTACATTCTTTCCAAACTTATCATGAATGTCATGAAGTGCACGAGCCTGCCATTCAGAGTAACCTTCGCTTGAGTCAAGACAAAGAACATCAACTCCTGCTTCAAGAAGCTTTGGAACACGCTGCATGTAATCGCGGGTGTTAATTCCTGCACCAACAATGTAGCGGTGCTTGTCGTCATGAAGTTCATTGGGGTGAACGGCTGCTGAGTCAAAGTCCTTTCTAAAAACAAGAGAAACAAGGTTTCCGTTCTTGTCAATTACAGGAAGCTGATTCACTTTGTTCTTCCAGATGAGGTCATTGGCTTCACTGAGGGTAATTCCGTCATTACCGGTAATAAGGTCTTTAAAAGGAGTCATGTACTCGCTGACTTTTGCATCTTTAGAAACATGGTCTGCACGGAAGTCACGCTCTGTAATGATTCCTTCAAGTTTTCCGTGGGCAGAACCGTCAGTGGTAACTGCAACGGTAGAGTGTCCTGTCTGCTGAATGATGTTAAGAAGGTCAGAGATTGTCTGGTCAGGGCGAATATTTGAATCGCTTGTTACAAAACCTGCCTTGTATGCCTTAACACGGGCAACCATTGCGGCCTGATCTTCAATTGTCTGTGAACCGTAAATAAAACTGATGCCGCCTTCTTTTGCAAGGGCAATTGCCATCTTGTCGTCAGAAACTGACTGCATAACGGCACTGACCATTGGAATGTTCATGTACAGGTCGGATTTTTCTCCGGCTTTCTTGTTAAAACGGGTGAGGGGTGTACGCAAAGAAACGTTTTCTGGAATGCAGTCTGCGGAAGTGTAACCTGGAATAAGCAGGTACTCGCCAAATGTGTGTGATGGTTCCTCGTAAAAGTATGCCATAGTGTGACCTCAAAAAGTGATGTGCACGAGAGCAAGGCTCCCGTCATCGGTCTTACACCGATAACAGATTATAGCGGAAAGTAAATTACTGTGCAAGTACATTCCCCCTAAACCTTACTGCTCAAAGTTACCGCAAGATTCTCCGGCCAGTCATCGCCTGTCTTGTATTCGCTTAATGAACAGATTTTATCGGGATAGTCGTTTAATTTTTCAGACAGGGCCTCAAGAGAAGGTCTGTCTTCGTCATCTTTATACATGCCCTCCACTACTCCGTCAAGCAGAGTTGCAAGAACATCCAGATCATCAAGGGTAATTTTTGTTTCAATAGTTTCTGTTTTTTCCATTTTATTCTCCTTACAAGTCATTTTGTCAGTCAGCAGGCCGCAAGAAAAACTTAAAAAAGCTGCTCCGTAGAAATTGAACCGTCCCTATGCATTGAGAACTGTTCCATGGGGTAATGGGTCAGGTTTTCCAGAACTTTTCTTCCGTCAGCCTTGTTAAGCAGGGCCTCCCTTGCACGGGAAATTTCAGTTTCAGTTTTGTGCTTGCTTGGACCTCCAACACAACCGCCCGGACAAACCATGCCCTCTACAAAATCTTCTTTTAAAGTACCAAGCTTTATCTGGGCAATGGCTTTCATACATTCCATACCGCCGGCACACTTTAAAAGTTTTATGTCGCTTACATCTTCTCCGCGTTCAATCATACATTCAAGCACTGCATTTGCAACCCCACCGCTTGAAGCAAAACGTTTTCCCCAGACAGAGGCTTCCTGGTAATCTTCTTCCACACTTTCAAATTCCATGTCCCGGCTTCGCATAAGGGCACGCAGTTCTCCGTAAGTTACGGCATAATCGGCATTGTCAGGAATAGAAGAATCATTTGCTTCTGATTTTTTTGCAATACAGGGACCAACAAAAACCGTAACACATCCGGGGTGGGTGAGTTTTAAGTAACGGGAAATTGCACACATGGGAGAAACCGTTGTGGACATATTTTTTTCAAACACATCAGGGAAGTGCTGTCTTAAAAGATTGATGAATGCAGGGCAGCAGGAAGTAGTCATATTACGGCCTTCACGGTAAGCTTCACTCCACTCAAGAGATTCCACTGCCGCAGTCATGTCACCGCCCAGACCAACTTCTACCATATCTGCAAAGCCAAGTTTCTTTAACCCGGCACGAACTGAAGCCATACTGATTTCTTCACCAAACTGACCTTCGGTTGCAGGAGCACACATTGCAATAACTTCTTTGCCCGCAAGAATGTCATTGATGATGTTTACAAGATAAGTTTTACTTCCGATTGCTCCAAAAGGACAGCTGTGAATGCAGTGACCGCACTGAACGCAGCGTTCTTCATTTATTCTACAAAAACCGTATTCATCATAAGTTATTGCACCGACAGGACATGCTTTTTTACAGGGTCTTTCCAGATGCACGATTGCTCCGTAAGGACAGGCTTTTGCACACATACCGCAGGCCTTGCATTTATCTGCTTCAATATGCATGCGGAACTCACCGGGTTTAATTGCATCAAAGCGGCAGGAGTTCATGCAGGGGCGGCCCATACAAAAACGGCAGCTGTCTGTAACTGAATATGCAGAAATCGGACAGTCATCACAGGCGGCATTTATTACCTGAACCACACAGTCGCTTTCCGGTTTATCTGTAGGACACTCAGCGCAGGCAAGATGAATTCTCTGCTTAACAATCTCGCGTTCCTTGTAGATGCAGCAATACTGACTCTTGGGACCAGGCACCATTGTATAGACAAGTTTTTCTTTTTCAGCGTCATTGAGTTTTCCTGCCCAGGCAAGGCGGCATACTTCTTCCATAATTTTATGCTTGAACGAAACTATGCCTTTGTCATTGGTTACCATCATAAACCTCCGCGGATGAAAACAGATAATATATCTTATCACATAAAATATCTTTCTTCCATATAGAAATAAACTGAAAAATAAATTAAACTATTCTAACTGCTACAGGAGGAAACTATGTCAGGTAATTTTAACAAGTTAAAGTTTTTCATCCCTGCACTTTTTCTCACACTTATTTCTTTTACCTCATGTTCAAAAAAAACGGCTCCCAGATTAAATGACGGAACATTTTCCGGTTTTGCCGAAGGACGCAACGGAACGATTGAAATTCAAATTACAGTTGAAGGCGGAAAAATAACTGATGCAGTTTTAAGAAATGAAAAGGAAACTCCTGAAATAGGACGTCCTGCAGAAGAGGCAATGCTTGAAGCAATCAAAAAATCAAACGGAAGAAGAGATACCATTGATGTTATAAGCGGAGCAACGATTACTTCAAATGCAATGCTTGATGCTTTTGACAGCGCAATTCAGCTGGCGACTGGAAAAAACATTGCAGAAAACTCTTACAGCGACACAGAATGTGACATTGTGATAATCGGTGCAGGAGGAGCAGGTCTTGTTGCAGCAACAGAAGCCGCAAACAGGGGAGCCCGAGTTATTGTTCTTGAAAAGATGGGAATTGTCGGAGGAAACACAAACAACTCCACCGGCGGAATAAATGCCTCTTACACAAAGGAACAGAAACGACTCGGCATTGTGGATTCACCGGAAGTTTTTTATGAAGATACAATGAAGGGCGGTAAGAACCTGAATGATTCCAACTTAGTTCATAAGCTGGTAAATAAATCTGCAGAAACCGTTGAGTGGCTTCAGTCTGATTTAATCGGTGCAGACTTAAGTGATGTGGGCATGTTCGGCGGGGCAACAAACAAACGCATTCACAGACCCAAAGGGGGTGCCGCAATCGGTTCACATCTTGTTCCCCTGCTTTACAAATCTGCACGGACACAGGGTGCAGACATCAGACTTAAAAACAAAGTAATCGACATCATCCCTGACGAAAGCGGTAAAAAGCCCTCAGGTGTAATTGTTGAATACGAGAAAGGGACTTACACAATCACCAGCAGTGCAGTAATCATTACCACAGGCGGTTTTGGTGCAAACCCTCAGATGATTGAAAAATATAATCCCAGTCTTAAAGGTTTCAGCATAACTAACCACAGGGGGGCTACGGGAGATGCATTTAAAATGGTTGAAAAATTTAATGCAGCCCTCACCCAGATGGAGCAGATTCAGACACACCCCACTGTAGTTCCTGGTTCTGGAATAATGATTACAGAAGCCGTGCGCGGAAACGGTGCAATACTTGTTAACAGGGAAGGCAGGCGTTTTGTAAATGAGATGGAAACAAGAGATGTTGTTTCTTCCGCAATTCTTAATCAGCAAAAGAAAACTGCCTTTCTTGTCTTTGACCAGAGTGTAAGACAGTCAC
>JAEEKM010000175.1 GCA_016282455.1 Treponema sp.
CCACATAAGGCTCTATGGTTCTGCCATGAAAGACCATTCTCCTGCCTGTTATGACAAAAACTGCGTTCGTGACAATGCTATTTGTCCGCTCTGTCTTTATACCTTTGGAACTCTTTACGAGTAGTTTTTTGAATGATTTTAGGACTGAATATTTATGTGTTAAATATGCATGAATATTCAGTTTTCTTTTATTTACCCCTTGAACTTATTGTCTCTAATCGCTATATTGGTTGTATAAACTTTCAATTTTTTAGAGGCGTGTTATGGCAGTTAAAAAGACTGTTGCTGCAAAAAAAGCAGCTACTCCTGCAAAGACAAAATCTTCAAAGAAGGGCAAGGTCGTCTTAGCTTATTCCGGCGGACTTGATACCACAGTAATTATTCCCTGGCTCAAAGAGAATTATGACTACGATGTTATTGCTGTCTGCATTGACGTTGGTCAGGGCGATGACTGGAAGACTATTAAAGAGCGTGCCCTGCGCACTGGTGCTTCTGCCTGTTATGTGGTTGATGCACGTGAAGAATACTGCAAGGAATATGTGTGGCCTGCTGTAAAGGCAAACTGCGTTTACGAAGATGAGTACCTGCTTGGTACTTCTACTGCACGTCCTCTTATTGGAAAGATTCTTGTGGAGTATGCACGTCAGGAAAAGGCTGTTGCAATCTGCCATGGTGCTACCGGTAAGGGAAATGACCAGGTTCGTTTTGAACTTGCAATCAAGGCATTTGCTCCCGACCTTCAGGTGATTGCTGCATGGCGTGACCCCAAGTGGACACTGCAGAGCCGCGAAGAAGAAATTGCTTACCTTGAAGAGCGCAAGATTCCTGTTCCAATGAAGAAGAAGAGTTCTTACTCCTGTGATGAGAACATCTGGCACATCAGCCACGAAGGTCTTGAACTTGAGCAGACTCAGAATGAACCTGACTGGGACAACATGCTTAAGGAAACAAAACTTCCTGAAAAAGCAAGCGAGAAGGGCGAGTATGTGAAGATCGAATTCGAGCACGGTGAAGCAGTTGCCGTGAACGGAAAGAAGATGAGTCCTCTTGAAATTATGGAAACCCTTAACAAGATTGGCGGAAGAAACGGCATTGGTCTTGTTGATGTTGTTGAAAACCGCATGGTGGGAATGAAGAGCCGTGGTGTTTATGAAACTCCAGGCGGAACAATCCTTCAGTTTGCACACGAACAGATGGATCACCTCTGCCTTGACCGCGACACCTACCACTTTAAGCAGCACATCAGCCTCCGTGAAGCCGACCTCATTTATGACGGAAAATGGTTCACACAGCTTATGGAAGGACTTATGGCTTTCCAGGACAAGATTGAAGAGAACGTTACCGGCTGGGTAAAAATCCGCCTCTACAAGGGAACCATGCGCGGAGCCGGAAGCTACAGCCCCTACAGCCTCTACAACGAAAGCATAGCCAGCTTCGCCACCGGCGACCTCTACGACCACAAAGACGCCCAGGGCTTCATCACCCTCTACGGTTTACCACTTAAGGTAAGGGCTATGATGGAACAGTCCGTGGGCGAAGGTCAAGCTGTTCTGAATTCCAAAAAATTAAAGAAGAGACCAACAGAATAATTGTCCCAAAGTGAATACAGGCCGCGATATATTGAGCGGCCGTTCAAGGACTGTCCCGAGCGCCCCGCGCGAGGGTGGCATGAAAGGACAGGCAGTTGTTAATTCTAAAAAACTAAAGAAAGGGTAAAAAATCGCCTCCTGCGATTTTTTACCTATGAGTTTTCTCTTGGTCGCAAAGCTCCCATTTTTGCTTACGCAAAAACCGAGAAAACTCACCGTTTACAGAACAGGCGGCATCCGTGCCGCCATTTTTTTTACAACTCATTTACATTTCAAACAGCCGCGAAATATTGAGCGCCCGTCCGAGGCTTGTCCCGAGCGCCCCCGCGCGAGGGTGGTATGAAGAGAGAATCTTTTGTTTTATTACACAACCTCAAATTAGCATTATTGACTAAAACTGTGTATTCATTTTTAATACTAAACTAAAGACAATTTGATTTCTTTTCAGAATTATACTAAAATATTGGAGTTATCTAGTTGTTAATATTGTTTTTTAAAATTATTTTTTTTATCTGCACATAAAATATGAGGAGTGTTTATGTTTTGTAAAAATTGTGGTAAAGAATTATCGAGCGAAATAAACTATTGTCCTTATTGTGGAACCCCTCAATTTGAATCTAGTCGAATTAGAAATATCAATAACGTAGATAATAAAAATGTTTCTAAACGTAGTAGGACCATAGCAGCCTGTTTAGCTTTTTTTCTAGGTGCTTTTGGAATTCATAGATTTTACTTGGGTAAAAATAAAACAGGTATATTACAAATCATATTGACATGCTGTTTGGGAGTTGGGGCAATTTGGGCTTTAATTGATTTTGCTATTATCCTATGTGGAACTTTTAGGGATAACGAAGGACTTCTCGTTTCGAATTGGGATATAGTATAATTTTTTGTCTGTCTATAAATGACAAAATCTACTGCGTATTATTCGCCAGATAATTTCTATACTTTTCCGGATTCACCCTAAAAGCAACAATAGGACTGTCCTTGTCTCCAATGGCACGGATAAGGGCCTGTTCGGATTCGTTTGCAAGACGGGTTCCGGAGATAAGGCGGAGGGAACGGGTAGAAATGCCAATCTTCATTTCATCAGTTTTGTTGTATTCCCTGAGCAGGGCAGCCACATCTTTTCTTAACTGGTCTGCAATCTGCAGGGAGTGGTCTGTGTCCACATTCTGAAGTATTGCAATGCAGCCGTCATTTTTATATTCAAAAACAAGGTCGTCAAACTTAACGGTTTCAATAATGAGGGAGATAATTTTTTTTGCATAGGGCTCTTCCCAGTCAATTCCAATAATGCGCATGGTAAAGAGGGCAAGGTCCTGTTCACTTGAGGCAGCACGAATGAGTTCTTTGTCAAGACGGGGAGTCATGTAAGATTCCCATCCAAAACCTGTGCGTGGTGAAAAAAGTCCGACCGGTTCAGAAAGTACATTTGTTTCTTCAGAAGCAGGTTTTTCTTCGGGGAGGGGTGCACTTACATTTTCAGAAGCAGGCTTTTCTTCCGCAAGTGGCTCGCTTGTTTTTTCACCAGCGGCATCTACCTCAGGCAGTGGCTGGCTTTCTTTTTCAAGAGAAATATTTTCTTCTGGCAGTGGCTCTATTTCTTTTTCAAGAGTAAGATTTTCCTCCGGAAGTGGTTCACTTTCTTTTTCAAGAGTAAGGTTCTCTTGTGGCAGCGGTTCGCTTTCTTTTACAAGAGTAAGGTTTTCCTCCGGCAGAGGCTTTGCTTCTTTTTCCAGAGTATGATTTTCTTCTGCATGTGCGGGTTCTTCTTTTGCAGCAAAAATATTTATTTCTACAGGAGCAGTATTCTCTTTAACGGAAGAAATGTTTTCTTTTTCTGAAGCCGCCTCATTCTGCTTTGAAAGAACTTCCGTGAGTTTGGGAACCTGAACTTCTATTTCCTCATTTTCATCATCAGAATCCTCTGTTTCATAAGCCTGTGCTGAGTTCAGGAAAAATAAAATGTAAAGCAGGCAGACTAAAGTTGCACAGAGAATTACAAGAAAAGCAATGCTTCCTGAAATAAAAATTGTAATCGGTTTAAGAAGATAAAGGGTTGCGGAAAGTTTTATCTGACTTCCGTTTTCTGAAGAAACTTCTGTTGTTTTTGCCCTGAGTAAAGATGATGAGCCGCTGTTGTTTTCTGACAGAATTGAAGCATCTGCCGGGTATGAAAAAATAAGCACTCCGTCCTGATGCAGCTGCAGGGAATAAATGTCGTCAACTGTGCCGATTGAGTTTATGAAAGTGTCGTAAAACTCCCTGCTCCCGATTTCATTAGTCCTCATGTTTCGGGAAAGGTCGCGGGTGAGGGTGTTAAAGCGTTCGTTTGTTTCGTTTTTCCCCTGGTGATGTTTAAAAAGCAGAACTCCTGCAAAGGCAATTATTGTGAGCACATAAACTGCTATGATTGAAAAAACAAACAGGGAATTACGCTTACTTTTCATGACTCCCTATTATACCGCAGAAACTCTGCCTGTGCAAGTTTTACCAGTTCAAAAAAGTCAGCAGTCTTTTCCTGTCCGTGTTTTTTAAGCCAGGAAATGTAGGGGAGAAGGGCATATATTTCTTTTGTAAAACTTTTATTTTCTATTGCCTGTGAAAGTTCTTTTTGAAAAATCCTTAAGCTCTCTTTGTCAAAACAAATATCTTTTTCTGTGTTGTTTTCTGACTTCTGTCCATTAGAGATAAGAAGGTTTTCTTTGTGCTGGTAGCCGTATTTTTCTGCCCACTGTAAAAGACTTTCCTGGTAGTTCTGTAAAACTTCTGTCGTAAAAGGCTTTACTGCTTCTGGAGAAAAAGCCGCTTTTTTATTTAGGGGAGATAGTTCTGTTCTGAACATGAGGGCAAGGTTTTGTCCTTCATAAGTATTCAGCCTGTTCTGGAGAATTGAAAAATTCTTTTCAAGATAAGTTCCGCTGCAGTAGGCTTTTCCAGACGAATAGGAAAAATCTGCTCCAAAAAGCTCTATTGTTTTAAAGCCCATAAGCCGGGCACAGTCACAGGCAGTAACTGCTACCGTTCCAGAACCGGATTCAAGGTGTGGAAGTTTTTCTAAAAGCAGGGCCGAGAGGGGGTGACCTGTCTGAACAAAAGTTATGTTGCAGTTATTTTTTACAAGAAGGGAAATAATCTGTCCTGGTGAACTTATGTCAAAAATGTATTTTGTATTCTGTAAAAACTCTTTTCCATAAAAGTGAGTCTGTGAAACCCGCTGGGAATCTACGCTCACAACTGCATCAGGAATTATGCCCTTTGAAAGAATTGCCCCAAAAGCTGTGTCTGTGGAAATTACATAATAGTCCGTAAGGTTTTCTTTAAGGCGGATAATGCTTTTGTCCAAAGTGGGACCTGCCGCAATTACTGCCGCTTTTTTTTCTCTGTCTGTATTTTCATTCCAGAGTGGCTTTGTGTATTTTACAAGAGAAATATTGTTTAAAATATTGTGCTGCCAGTTTTTTCCAAAGTGGGCCTGAACAGAAAAGTCTGCAGAGATTTTTTTTAAGGCTGCATTTATGGTGCTTCTTATTTCTTGGCAAACGTTTTTATTTTCTTCTTCCCATGTGCGGTTAAAAGAAATGGCAAGGTTTCCGTGAAGAGAGGGAATGTATGAACTGAGTAATGTAGTGTAAAGCTGGTCTTTTGTAAGAAAAAAAATCTCTCGGTCAGAAAGTGTTTGTTTAACAAGTGGAAGTTCCCTGCAAAAGTTTAGGCTTTCTTCATTTTTTTCAAGGGCAAATATTCTTGCATGAGGGTAAAGTTTTCTGCAGGAAGCGAGAGTAAATCCTCCCCCTATTCCAATAAACAGAAAACACTGCCCCGTAAGGTTTTGCACAAGGCGGTCTGCTTCAAGCATGGGATTGTATTTTGAGTGAAGGGCTTTTCCGTTTTGTAAGAGTGGAACAAGGCTTCCGTCTTTTGCACTTACACTTTCTTTATAAAGACATTCGCTCATTCTTTTATTCTCCTCTCTATAGTGGAGATTAGTTTTGACCCGAACTCATACATTCCTTTTTCTACAGCCTGTCTGTATTTTTC
>JAEEKM010000176.1 GCA_016282455.1 Treponema sp.
ATACGAATACCGCTTAATATCCCTGCCACGCAAAATCGGTCGAATTAAATCATCAGTTTTTTTTCTTTCTTCTTTTGTGTTGCAATTGTTTAAGATTTCTTCTCGTTTCTCTCCAGAAATAATAAAGGCATCATTAAATCCAGTTTTAATTCCATAGTTAATACTAATGTCCCAATCTTTTAATGGGACACCAGCTGATTCAATTTTTTTCTTAATACTTTCTTCTATCGGAGATAAAATCACCCAACTCTCTTTTGTTGTGAAATTACAATCACAAGAATTCTGCTTCACAAAATCGCTCATTTTCTTTCATACAGTTTTTTGTATTTTTTTAATAAAGGACTGTTTAAAATGAATCTCGAAAGTGTGTTTCTATCTACTGAAAAGAGTTTTGATATTTTTCTTTGCGAAACACCGCAGATTAAGAACTCACATATTATGATATCTTTGTCATAAAGTTTATGTTTTTCAGGAGATGTCTTTCTCCCTTTTGGCCGCCCAAGTACAATTCCTTCTTGAACTTTCCTTGCCAGAGCTTCTTTCGTTCTCTGACTTATCAGGTTTCTTTCAATCTCTGCGGAAAGTCCAAAAGCAAACGCAAGTACTTTGCTTTGAATATCATCACCAAGACGGTAATTATCTTTAATTGTCCAGACTTTACATTCTTTATTCATGCAGATATGGAGAATTTCCATAATCATAAAAAGATTGCGACCCAATCTGGAAAGTTCCGCACAAATAATCAAATCTCCTTTCTGAACGGTTTTAAGAAGATCTCCGAGTTTTCTTTTATCGAAATTCTTTGTTCCGCTGATTGTTTCTTCAATCCATCCATCAATTTGAAGATTCTGTTTCTGGCAGAAAGTATTGATTTCAAACCTCTGATTCTCAACCGTCTGTTTATCGGTACTCACTCTAATATATCCGTAGTTCATATATCCTCATAGTTAGAAAATAAAAAGTGTGATATTATGAATTTCGGAGTACAGAGGTATTAAAGACTTATGGCAAATTCAGATAACCCTTTTAAGGGCAAACAGTTTCAGCAAAAAGTATTAGCTCTTGCAAGTAAAGAGTTTAATAAGACTTTTATTGAAGAAAGGGCTGTAATAATCGGTAAGCCTGGAAAAGAACACCGTTTTGATTGCGTTTCATCGGACTTATCTACAATTATTGAGTGTAAATGTTATTCCTGGACAGAAGGGAATAATGTCCCAAGTGCAAAGATGTCCACTCTGAATGAAGCGGTATTATATTTAAGAAACGCAGAACCATCTGCATTAAAGATAATTGCAATGAAAAAAGATTTTTCTTGTAAGAGAAATGAAACCCTTGCGCAATATTATTTGCGGACTTATGGGCATTTGCTAGCTGATATCCAAATATGGGAAGTAGATGAACAAGACCATTTTTATAGAGTCGTATAATTGATACTATCCTGGAGACAATATGCACAAAATAAAAATCACCGCAATCCGTAAAGCAGATTATAAGGATTTGCAGCAAAAATACGAGAATCCCATTCAGCACGCCTGTGACATTCAGGAAGGACAGGTCTTTATAGCAAATGGCTGGCAGCGTCCTGAAGGAATGTGTGAATCAGCAGGGGAAGGTATTTCTCCATTTGTAATGACTTTGGCACATGGTGGAGAGAACATTTACGACGGTTGGATGAAGAACCCTAAATCAGCAATGATAAGCTGTAATGATGGATTTAGACCTGTAAGTTTCCTAATAGAAGTAATGGATGAATAAATAATTCTATGCAAATAACCTACATCATCCAGAAATCCCGCCGCCGCTCAATTTCTGTTAGCATAATGGCTGATAACAAAGTGCTTGTTAAAGCCCCTTATGGAACAACTGAACGTACGGTTCAAGAGTTTCTTGTTGCAAAAAAGGACTGGATTACAAAACATCTTGAAAAGCAGAATAGGGAAGTGGAGCAGGCGGAATCTTTGGGGCTTCTAACTGATGATGAAGTGAAGAAGATAAAAAGGCAGGCGAGAAAAATTATCCAGGAAAGGGTAAAGTATTGGGCTGAAAAGATAGGTGTTACTTATGGGCGGATTGCAATCAGGCTCCAGTCTTCCAGATGGGGAAGTTGTGCTGCAAACGGAAATCTCAATTTCAATTGTCTTCTAGTGCTGATGCCGCCGGAAATCCTTGATAGTGTAGTGGTGCACGAGTTATGCCACCGCCGGCACATGAATCACTCAAAAGAGTTTTATGATGAAGTGCTGCGGATTTTCCCGGACTACAAACGATGTAATAAGTGGCTAAAGCAGAACGGGGGAGTGTATTTTAAGCGAATCCAAGAATAAAGAATTTACTTCTTACAAGTCTTGTCATTATCCAAAGATTTGGTTAAATTATTAGCATTAAGCAAAGACGCTTGTCTTAAAAGGAAATTCTTTTTAGGACAGGCGTTTTTTTTATACCAAAAGGCAGGCGAAAAAAATTGATAACTTGTAATGATATTTTAAAGCTTAATCTTGATGGATTGGAACTGGTAGCCGGGGAAAAGGGCTTAGACAGGGTTGTTTCCTGGACATATCTTTGCCAGACCAGGCCCTATGCAGATCACATGAGCCGGGGAAATTTTGCCCTTATTGTTGTTGATTTTGTCCGTTTTGATATGCAGGAAGTAATTACTACTGCCCATGAACTTTATGACCTTGGCATAAGCGGACTTTGCATTTCCGTTTTGGAAGACAAGGAAAGTATTCCAGAAGCCTTGATTGTCTGGGCAAATGAAGTAAATCTTCCTTTGTTCTACATCAGGTGGGAAGGAGCCAGTTTTGTTGATATTGACCAGAGCATAGGAAAAATTCTTCTGGCCGATGAAATTAAAATAAAAAAGACTGGTGATTATCTGTATAATCTGCTTTTTGGTTATGACATAAATCAGCGTTATGTAGAAAAGATTTCTTCACAATTCAATCTGGATTTTTCCAAGCCTTATAGGGTAGGCATTATAGTTGTAGACAGAAATTACGGACTGAATCTTGAAACCGATGAACATAATTATGAGTATTATGCCAACTGTCTGAACCGTGATGTTGAGAATATGGAATGCCATCCGCTTTTTATGAAATTTCTTAACAAATTTGTTCTTCTTTTTGAAGAAAAATCAGATAAATCTGCGGAAAAAGAAATAGAGAAAGTTCTGAAAAATTTAGATGAACTGCCGCGTTTTAAGGGGAATATCCGTAGTACCTGTATTCTTGGACCCGTCTGTTCAAATCCTGCTGATTTATCAAAAAGCTATCAGCAGGCAAAGAATCTTATACCAAAGAAAGACTATCTTCCCCAGGCCCGGACAAAAAAAGTAATTAGTGCCAGTCTTCTGGGCCTGTATAAATTTATGTTTAACAGTGGAAATCAGGCAGAAATTCTTGAATATTGTACAGAAAAATTGAGACCGCTTGAGGATTATGATCATGCCAACGGTACAGACCTTGTAGAAACATGCTGGGCTTACTATCTTAACGGTTTTTCGGTTTCTGCCACGGCGGATGATTTATTTATTCACAGAAATTCCATGCAGTATCGTCTTAACAAACTTGAAGAGCTTCTAGGCTTCTCTTTAGATGATTACACAGAATTACTTGATATTTTGAATTGCATTTATGTTAAGAAAATGATGTTTGTGTAAATTGCACATTCTTATTGTGCAGATTACACAATGAAATGTTTTTTTCTATCTGATATTGTACAAACATCAAAAGCAAAGGCGCTCTGGAAGTATTTCAAAGGAAATAATCCAGAGCGCCTTTTTTTTGAAATATTATTATTGCGAGGTGCGAAAATGAAAAAATCAGAAATTGTAAAAAAGGTGGCAGTTACATTGGCCATGATATCAGCCTTAAGTCTTTTTGGTTGTAAAGAGAAAAAAACAGCATCTTCAAAGCCTGTATTAAAAGTAGGAATGGAATGTGCTTATGCTCCATTCAACTGGACTCAAACTTCTAATAAAACTCCAGATGGAACAGAGGCTGTCCCAATCTTCAAGGAAAAATAC
>JAEEKM010000177.1 GCA_016282455.1 Treponema sp.
ATGTTATATGGAAGAGGTGCCCGTTAAGCCCCAGAAAACCAGGGTACTGATAAGTCTGGGCTGTATTTATATCCCAGAAGGTGTAGTGGGAGGGAAAGCGGGTGTCTGCTGGAATTGTTGTTTTACTAAAAAATGGATCCCAGGTGTAATCCAGGCTGACTCCATAGTCAAAGACTGGTTCTTTTGTAATTTCATTTTCTGAAAAAACTGCAGCACTGCATATAAGGCTTAAAAAAGCCATTATAAGAATTTTACTAAAACCTTTCATACTATAAATACTCCATTTATAAATGATTTGTTTTTTATGTTAATGCAGCAATTTATTTTGTCAACGTAATTTACCCTAAACCGAAATCCGGAAACTATTATATATATAACTTGTCATATATTGAAAGAGTGATTATTATCTGTTATCATTTTACGATTTTATAGCATGGGGTTGTCTAATGTTTTTCAGACTGCCACATGAAAAAGAAAATAATTTAATAAGAGGAAAAAAATGTCAGAAGAAGTTCGTGTCCGTTACGCTCCAAGTCCAACAGGAATGCAGCATATTGGTGGAGTTCGTACTGCACTTTTTAACTATCTGTTTGCCCGCAGTCAGGGTGGAAAATTCATTCTCCGTCTGGAAGATACTGACCGCACCCGCTTTGATGAAAAATACGTTCAGAACCTTTACGACACCATGGCATGGCTTGGTATTGACTGGGATGAGGGCGGTTCAAAAGGCGGTGAATACGGACCTTATGTACAGAGCGAAAGATTTGAGCTTTACAAAAAATATGCACAGGAACTGGTAGATAAGGGCGAAGCCTATTATTGTTTCTGTGATGCAGAACGTCTGGAAAGAATCAGAAAGATTCAGACCGAAAACAAACTTCCCCCGGGATACGACAGAAACTGCCGTCATCTTACACCTGAAGAAGTTAAGGAAAACCTTGCCGCAGGAAAGCCCTATGTTATCCGCCTTAAGGTACCTCTCGAAGGTGAGACTCAGTTCCACGACCACCTGCTTGGGGATATTACCTGGAAGAACGAAGACATTTCTCCTGATCCAATTCTTTTAAAGAGTGACGGTTTCCCAACCTATCACCTTGCAAACATTGTAGATGACCACATGATGAAGATTACTCACGTCATGCGTGCACAGGAATGGATTCCTTCAACTCCTCTTCACGTGCAGATGTACCGTTCCTTTGGCTGGCAGCACCCTGAGTTCTGTCACCTTCCCATGGTAAACGGTTCTGACGGAAAAAAACTCAGCAAGAGACACGGTTCAACAAGCCTTAATGAATTCCGTGCAAGAGGATATCTGCCCCAGGCAATCGTAAACTATGTGGCACTTCTCGGCTGTTCTTACGAAGAAGGTAAGGACATGTATACTATGGAAGAACTTGCCAGAAACTTTAAGCTTGACCACCTTAACAAAGCTCCTGCTGTTTTTGACTACAAAAAACTTGAGTGGTACAACGGCCAGTACATCCGTGCCATGAGTGACGAAGAACTTTACAAGTGGGTTCTTCCTTTCATCACCGGTACTGGAGATGCTGCCCTTGAAGTGAATACAGAAAATCCCCAGCCCATGCCAAACGTTGGCCCTGAGTTCAGCGGTGTAGCACTTGGCGAAGACGGAGAACCTTACTGTGTTGACAAGAGCATGAACATGACAAGTGCAGATGTAAAGAAAGCCCTCATGAACCTCATGCCTCTCATTAAAGAAAGACTTAAGTTCCTGAGTGATGCCGCAGAAATGGTTCACTTCCTCTTTACAGAACCTGCAGTTCCTGCAAAAGAAAACATTGTTCCCAAAAAACTCGACGAAGCCAAAACAAAGGAAGTGCTTGAAAAAGCAAAATCCTTTGTTGCCGTCGTTTTTGAAAAGGGACACGATGAAGCCGAAGCCTTTGCAAAAGCAACTGCAGAAGAAATGGGAATTAAACTCGGTGACTTTATGATGCCTGTCCGCATGGCAGTTACAGGAAGCCGCGTTTCTCCTCCGCTTATCGGTTCAATTCAGATTCTCGGAAAAGAAGAGAGTCTTTCACGCATTGAGCGCACGCTTTCTGCATTTAACTAATAGTGCTCTAGAGCATACCTCATAAGGAATGAATGATGAAAAAAGAAAAGAATGTTGACTTAATTAACTTTGCTTTGGGATGGGTCGGAAGAAAACAGCTTAAGATTCTTAACAAAGCAAGCAAAAACTGCTGCAAAGAAGAAGAGAAAACCCTCAGGGGAATTCTCACTTACGCAAAGGATACGGAGTGGGGTAAAGCCCATAATTTTGAGGAGATTCTTGCCGCACCCTCTTACGAAGAACTGCTTGCCCGCTGGCAGAAAAACATTCCCGTTCAGGATTATGAAGACCTGCGTCCTTACATTGACCGTCATAAGAACGGAGAAGAAAATCTTCTCTTCCCCGGTAAACCCATGATGTATGCTACCACCAGCGGAACAACAAAAGCTCCCAAGTGGATTCCTATTACAGAAACCTATTACACAAATGTTTATTCCAAAATGACCAAGCTCTGGCTCTACACTTTCATGATGCACCGCCCCAAGGTTTTCTTTGGAAAGTGTGTGTCTATCGTTGGAAAAGTAGTTGAGGGCTATGCTCCAGACGGAACAATCTGTGGTTCTGTTTCAGGTGTTACCCAGAGAGACTGCCCTGAGTTTATCAAGAGTCTTTATTCAGCACCCGCAGACATCTTCCACATTGCAGACTACCGCTCAAGAAACTATGCCCTTATGCGCACAGGAATTGAACAGAACGTTACTTCTTTCATAACTGCAAATCCTTCCACCGTAATTGAGCTTCAGAAAACTGTTGATGACAACTATGACGAAATGGTAAAGGATATTGAAAAGGGAACTTTAAGCGACAAGTTTGACATTGCACCGGAGATTCGTGCAGCCCTTGCCCACCTTTACAAACCCAATCCCAAACGTGCTGCAGAACTTAAGGCCATGAAAGAAAAATTCGGCCGTGTTCTTCCAAAGCACTACTGGCCTGACTTTCAGTTCCTTACCACCTGGAGATGCGGAAACACCCACGTTTACACAGAAAAAATCACTGACTACTTCCCTGAGCAGACCCTGCACCAGGAGTTTGGATATTTTGCAAGTGAATGCCGCTCTGGTCTTGTAATGAACGGAGACTGTGACACAGTACCTTTCCCCCATGCCCATTACTTTGAGTTTACCAGTGCAGATGACATGGATAATCCCAACCCCAGGTTCTACCAGCTGCATGAACTTGAGGTAGGAAAACGCTATCTCATTTACATCACCACTTATGCAGGACTTTACCGCTACAACATGAATGACATGATTGAGGTAACCGGGCACTACGGCACAATCCCAACCTTCCAGTTCATTCAGAAAGTAAACGGCATTATCAGCATGACCGGTGAAAAAGTTCATGAAAGACAGTTTATGCAGGCAGTTCAGGAAGCAGAACGTGAAACCCACTTAAAGACAAGATTTTATGTAGGTTTTGCAGATGTGGAAAACAGCCTTTACCACTTCTATTTTGATTTTATGGACGAAAATGTAACCCAGGGCCTTGCAGATAATTTTACTAATGTAGTTGACCAGAAACTCAAGGCAATCAACGTAGAGTATGAGGCAAAAAGAGACAGTTTCCGCGTAAAAGATCCTGTTTCGCATATTCTTGTTACAGATGCCTTTGAAGGTTACAAAATTGAAGCCCTTAAACAGGGATTAGGCAGAGACGGTCAGTTTAAACTGAATCTTCTTATGCAGGATGAAAAACGTCATGCCATCTTCAAAAAGCTGGTAAAACAGAACTAAAGTTCAGGAGGCTCCAATGCATTCTTTAAAACACACTGTCCGCAAAACTTTTCTTTCCATGCTTCTGATTCTTTCTTCAGGCATGCTCTTTGCAGAAGACATGGACATCAGTAAGATTTGCACTCTGCTTTCATCTCACGGAGTGACCGAAGGTAACTTTGTGCAGAAAAAACGTGCTTTTAATGCAAAAAGAGCCCTCACTTCCAGAGGTACCTTTTTCCTTTCCCATGACAGAATTTATTTACAGACCAAAAAACCTGTAGAAACTGCCATGGGAGTTACAGAAACTTCCATCATCACAATTACTGCAGACGGAAACCGTACCTATATTGACAACAGTCAGAATGCACTTTTCCGCGGCATGGCAAAAATTATTGTAGACATGCTTAACGGAGACAGAACTTCTCTTGACCAGCAGTTTAATTATGAAATAACCGGCACCGAGTCTGAATGGAACATTTTTCTTACTCCAAAGGATGCAACTTTTTCTTCCGTAATAGCAGGTATTACCTTAGGCGGTGGAAGTGACCTTAATCATCTTGAAATGAAAACAACAAACGGTTCCAGTGTTTCCTATGATTTTTCTGACCTCAGCTATAAGGAGCAGTTAACTGATGGACAAAAAAAACTTTTTGCTTCGAAATAAAATTCTTGTCCCTTTCTGGGTTATTTTTCATTCCCTCATTCTTCTTGCATTTATAATCCGTCTTTTTGCAGGCGGCGGCTTAAAAATCGATTCAGACCTTTTTAACATGCTGCCTTCTTCCACACTGGGGCCTGCAATGGGAGCGGCTGACCAGAAACTTTCCAGCAGTACCGCCAAAAGTGTTTTCATACTTGTAGGGCATGAAGATTTTGCCAAAGCAAAAGAAACTGCAGATACCGTTTACCAGGCACTTTTAAAAAACGAAAACTTTGATTCCCTTTCCCTTTATTCAGGAAGTGCCGCTCTTTTAGAACTTGAAGAAAGCCTTCATCCTTACCGCTCGGTTTTGCTTGATGACAAAACAATTGAGTCCCTTTCTACAGAGGAGGGGGCCCGTCTTTTTGCAGACACCGCCCTTGCCAGAGCCTACGGTTCTTTTACAATAAGTTCCCTTTCTTATCTTGATGAAGACCCCTTCCTTTTAGATGAACACAATATAAGAAATACTCTTCTTGCCATACAGGATGCCTCTACCGCTATGGGACCAAAAGACGGAGTGCTTGCTTCCCAGGTAGACGGAAAATGGTATGTGATGATCCGCGGAACTTTAAGTGACGGAGGAGCCGCCATAGGTTCAAAGAAAAACGGTATTGCCGCAATCTATGATGTATGCACTCCCTTGGAAAAAGACGGGGTTCGCTTTGTTTACAACGGAACTGCCTTTCACAGCCACAAAAGTTCCAATTCAGCCTTAAGCGAAATTGCCCTCATAAGCACAATCTCTCTGAGCGTAGTGGTTATTATGCTCATTTTAGTTTTCAGAAGTGCAGTCCCACTTCTTTCATCTCTTGCTTCCATTCTTGTTTCAGTAGTAGCCGCATTCTCTGCAACAAACCTTGTCTTCGGACAGATTCACATACTCACACTTGTTCTGGGAACTTCCCTCATCGGAAGCTGCATTGACTACAGCCTTCATTATTTTGTTAACTGGAAAGCCCACACGGTTTTAAAAACTCCCGCAGAAATCCGCTCGCATTTATTTAAGGGACTTTTACTTTCTCTGGTTTCAACGGAAGTCTGCTATCTGCTATTGGTATTTGCCCCCTTCAGTTTGTTAAAACAAATGGGTGTTTTCTCCTTTGTGGGAATTTTAAGTTCTTTCCTTTCAGTAGTATGCATTTATCCCTTGCTGCCTTTACCTGCTCCTGAAGAAAGAAAACTTCCCTTTATTCAGAAATTTAATCCCCCTCACTTAAGCGGAAAAAAACATACAGGGCTTTATTTAACCCTTTCCCTGATTGCAGTTTTTTCTGTCATTATCGCCGTCAACTACAAAAAGCTTGGCATAGAAAATGACATGTACAAACTTTATGTAATGGAGGGCCGTCTTAAAGAAGATTCTTCACTTGCCGCTTCCATTACAGGCTATGCTCCCAAGGGCTGGTTTATTGTAAGGGGAGATTCCGTAGAAGAACTGCTTGAACACGAAGAATACATCTGTAAAAAACTCGACGGCATTCAGGACAGGGGTTATCTTGCCACAAGTAATTTTGTACCATCTTTGAAAAAACAGGAACGTTCTGTTAATGCTGTAAAGGCTCTTCTACCCAAAGCCAGTGAACAGCTTGAACTTTTAGGTTTTGAAGAAGATGAAATAGAAGCCTCGCTTTCTGCAATTGAAGAGTCTCTTTCAGAAAGGGTCTATCCTGATTCAAAGTTACCCGACCAGGTTTCTTCTGTGGTAAACATGCTCTATCTTGGCAAAGTGGAAGACGGTTACTATTCCATTGTTCTTCCCGTAACTGTTGTTGATGAAAATGCCTACACTCAGATTGCAGACGAAAGCGGTTTTGCCTATTATGAAAACAAAATGAAAGACTTAGGCAAGGGACTTGATGACCTTACCGTTCAGGTAATTGTTATTTTCCTTATTGCCTATATTGTGATTCTTGTCATTCTAAAATTCTTCTACAGCTGGAAACAGGTCTTAAAAGTTGCTTCCGTTCCCCTTGTCAGCGTACTACTCATTCTTGCAGTCTTTATGCTCATTGGTCAGAAGATAGAATTTTTCAGTCTTACAGGCCTCATACTTGTTTTTGGACTCGGATTGGATTACGTTATATATATGATAGAAAACATGAGGCGCAGCGAAGTAGAAGCGGGCAGTCAGCTTAAAAAACTTGAGCCCTTTGCAATTCTTTTAAGTTTTATTACCACTGCAGTTTCTTTTGGCACTCTTGCACTGAGTACTTTTGTTCCGGTCCATACCATAGGTCTTACAATTTTCCTGGGACTTATTGCTGCCTTTGTCTGCACTTTGTTTTAGGGGTTGCCTGTGGATTTTCCAAGAGCCAGTGAAATAAGTTCTGTAATTTTTGACTTTGACGGTACCATTTATGACACCCGCTGGCTTGGTTTGCGTCTTGTTCTGGATCATCTGTCTGACAATTATACCATCGGCATGGAAAGACTTGTCCGTCATTCCATGATTGGTCAGGATTTTTATTCCCA
>JAEEKM010000178.1 GCA_016282455.1 Treponema sp.
GCTTCTGCCACAGGTGCTACATCAAAAGAAAATCTTATCAACCTTATTAACGGGTAGTAAGGTTTTATGCGCGAAGTCTGCTACCGTTGCATGCGTCCCCTGGACAACTGCTATTGTTCTACCGCCAGAGATGTGGAATGCAGGGTAAAGTTTGTCTTTCTTATGCACCCCAAGGAAGCAAAGCGGCAGCGGACTGGTACCGGTCGTCTTGCAAAAATCTGTCTGCCCGAAAGTGAAATAATCATGGGCATTGACTTTACAAACAATGACCGGCTTAACCAACTGCTTTCTGACCCCCAGTATTTTCCTGTACTCATGTACCCCGGAGAAAAAGCCTGGAATGCAAAAAAAGAGGGTTTTAAAGAAGCGGTCGGAAACAAAACCCTTCTTTTAATCATCATTGATTCCACCTGGTTCTGTTCAAAAAAAATGATTCGTTCAAGTCAGAACCTTCACTCCTTACCTCAGCTTTCTTTTTATGGTTCTTACAAAAGCATTTATACTTTTAAGCGGGAGCCTTATGAATACTGCGTTTCTACAATAGAGAGCTGCTACTATCTTATAAAAGAACTTCAGGAAAACGGTATGTGCCCCAAAGAAGCTGACCCTGAACCCCTTATGGATGTGTTTAAAAAGATGATTCAGTTTCAGCTGCAAAAAGAAAATGACCGCATAGAGGGAAGACTTCCTTCAACTCATGCCAATGACTGGAAGTACACAAAATTAAAGGAAGTTCCCGTTTTTAACGATTAACTTTTACAGACCTGTTTACTTTGGTAATGCCTGACTGCTGTTGGGTAAGCCCGGACTACACTCATTTGTTTTTCCACCTTTAGAACCCACTAAAAGCCAGTCATCTGCAGAAACAGAATAAGAGTCTACTACAAGAGAAGAAATGTTCTGTCTGGAAAAAGAACGGGTTACGGTTGTCATGCTGTCTGAACAGAGGGCACTTTCTATGCTGCAGGTCGCGTTTCCTTCCCTGTCATGCCAGATGCGGCTTTCTTCCACAAGTTCTATATAAGAAGCATATTTTTTATTCCAGGCAGAAGTTTTTGTTTCTGCAAAAAGCAGGACATCAAGCAGTTTTCCGTTGGCTGAGTTTCGTAATATTAAAATGTCAGAAGGGGCAATGCGGGCACTGGTGTTTTCTACCCACAGGTCTCTTGCAGTGGGGCAGGAGTCTGTGGCAAAAGAAAGGTTCAGGTTTTCTCCGGTTTCGTCAATCATTCCTTCTTCGGCATCTTTACCTTCTTCGTTCTGGGGTTTACGCAGGTGCAGGGTAATGAACTGACCGGAAGTAACTTCAATGGGAGGAAAAGAATATTTTTTTTCTTCTCCGTCATAGGCACTTACAAACTCAAGGCCTGCAAGGTTTCCGTCGGTAAGGGCATAAAACTCCACGTACTCATGCTTCATTTTTTTTGAATCAGAAGCATTTCTTACTTCGGAAAATATGAGTCTGGGGATGCGTTCGTTAAATCCTGTAAAAGGAATTCTAAAAAGCAGGCTGTTTCCGTTTTCATCTTCAAGGCTTCCCTTTAACACATAGTCAAGGCCAATCTCTGTTTCTTTGGGGAAGACAAGAGTGATGCGTTTTTTTTCGTCACTCTGACTTTTTTCAAGGGGCTGGGCTTCCTCTTCCTGGGAAAGGCATTTAAGGCTAGCGTTTTTTATACATGCATTTTTTGAGCAGGTGATTGTTATGCTCCTTGCATTGCTTACTTCGACTTCTGTTATTTTTGGAACGGTAAAATCTCCCTCCAGCAGGTGAATGCCTTCTATGGTGGCCCGGCAGCCTAGCGGAGAGACCACGACCAGTACAAGGGAAGAAATGACCAGTGAAGGAATAAGTGTTTTTTTTAGAAAGTTTATAAAAGATTTCATCTTGCCTCCTTAAATATATATGGGGGTTCAAGGAGGCAAAAAGACAAATTATTTTGAAAAAAAATTAAAAAATTTTAGCGGATTAAGCGGATGTTGTCTGCCATAAGGCTTCCTGCGGGGGCTTTACCCTTTACCACAATATAGGCCTGTCCGATTGCGTTTGATTCTGCAAGTTCCGGAAGGGCGGTTCCGTTTTCATCAGTGATGGAATTTTTAAGGTCAAACATTACGTTGGTATTTTCTCCAACACCGAGAGTTACTTCTTCCGTGAGGGACCATTCTCCGGATTTTTTTCCTTTGGTTGCAACATAAAGGGTCAGGCTTTTTGAAAGGGTATTGTTAAAGTCTGCAACAAAGTAGGAGGCACCTTCCCAGTTTGAGTCCAGGAGTCCTTCGCAGAAAAAGTATGCTTCTTCCATTGGAGAAAGAGATGCAAACTTCATTTCAAGAGATGCCATTCCTTCAGAAGCCCATTCTTCGCTCAGGTCTGCATCAAGGGAACGGTCATTTTCTTTTTTTTCAACGGAAAGACTTCCTGCCTGCCAGAAATTTCCTTCTTCAAAACCGTCAAGCAGTTCAACTTCTCCTTCGGGGAGCTGGTTATGTATGGCAGAAACATTTGGTTTTTCTTTTTCCACACTTTGAACTGGTGTTTTTCCCTGCGTGGTGCCATCGTCTTTGTTCTGATTTGTACTTACACAGGAAATAATCATCAGGGATGAAAGGAGGATAAAGGGAAGAAGTGTTTTTTTCATAGAAAGTTTTTCCTCAAATAAAAAAAAGTGTTGCGGGCCGGAGCACGACTTGCACAAGCCCATTATACAACACTTTTCTTCAAAATGGAAATGTTTTTTTATTTGTGTTTTTCAGTTTTTTCACTTTGCAAGAATGGAATGAAGGATGGAAAGTCCCTGGTCAATTTCTTTTCTTGTAATGTTGAGGGGTGGAACAAGGCGCAGGGTGTGTTCTCCTGCAGTTGAAAAGAGAAGTCCTGCTTCAAGGCATTCTTTTTCCACCTGTATCGGGTTCATGGAAGGAACAATTTCTACACCTGTCATGAGGCCAAGTCCGCGTATTTCTTTTACACAGCTTAAGTTCCACTTTGCAATCTGACCCCTCATGTATTCGCCTTTTTCGGTGACTTTTGCAAGGAAGTCTGGTGAGGTGAGGGTTTTTAAAACAACTCTTGCGGCTGCACAGGCCAGAGGGTTACCTCCAAAGGTTGACTGATGGTCTCCTGCCACAAACACTCCGTTTGCTTTTTCACGGAAGAGACATGCTCCCATTGGAACACCGCCGGCAATTCCCTTTGCAAGGGTAACTACTTCCGGGTTAAACTGCAGCTGTTCGCTTGCAAGAAGACTGCCTGTTCTTCCCATGCCGGTCTGCACTTCGTCTGCAATAACGATTGCGCCTGCTTTTCTTGCTGCTTCTGCCGCTGCTTTTGCCCATTCACTTTCTACAAGAATTACTCCGCCTTCTCCCTGTACACATTCCATTATGAGGGCACAGGTTGTGTCATCAAAGGCTGTTTTTAATGCTTCGTAGTCATTTGCCTTTATGGTTTTAAATCCCTCTGGATATGGTGCAAAGGAATCCGGGTGGAACTTGTCCTGACCTGTTGCAGTGAGGGTTGCAAGGGTTCTTCCGTGAAAAGACTTTTCCAGGGTAACGATTGTTTTTTTCTTTGAACCGCCTGTCATCTGTCCGTATTTTCTTGCAAGCTTGATTGCCGCTTCGTTTGCCTCTGCACCGCTGTTTCCAAAGTAAACTCCGTCAAAACCTGTAGCTTTTAAGAGTTCGTCTACGTAGGCATTTCCTACATCACTTGTGTAATAGTTACAGATGTGAATTTCTTTTGCAGCCTGTTTTGCAATTGCCTTTACCAGGGGCTTGTAGTTGTGGCCCAGGGCATTTACTGCAATTCATGCAAGAAAGTCTATGTATTTTTTTCCATTCACGTCGGTGAGGGTGCTGCCCTTTCCGCTTTTGAATGTCACGTCAAAAGAGCCGTAGTTGTTTACAATCTTTGACTTTGGCATGTTATGCCTCCTTGATGTATAAAAAATATTGTGTACGGGTTTTCATGGTTTTCAATAAATCATTGTTCCGATTCCACGGTCACTGAACATTTCTATGAGGAGGGAATGGGGAACACGTCCGTCGATTATGTGGGTGCGGGGCACGCCTCCGTTTCTTGCAAGCATGCAGCACTCAATTTTTGGAATCATTCCGCCTGCAATAATTCCGTCTTCCATGAGCTTGGGAACGTCTGCAATGTGAATGCGCTGTATGAGGGAATCAGGATTGTTCACGTCACGGAGAACACCGGGTACGTTTGTGAGCTGAACAAATTTTTCTGCTCCTAATGCGATGGCGATTTTTGCGGCGGCAGTGTCAGCATTTATGTTGTAGCGGGCAGAGTCTCCTGTTTCACCGAGAGCAACAGTGCTCACTACGGGGATAAAGTTCTGGCTCAAAAGATTCTGAATGATTTCCGGATTGACTTCTGTTACTTCTCCAACAAAGCCAAGATCCGCTCCGTCCTTCTGGATTTTTTTTGCACGAAGAAGTCCTGAGTCCACACCGCTTAAACCAACAGCCTTTCCTCCCTTTTGCAAAAGAAGACCTACAATGTCCTTGTTGAGTTTTCCAGTGAGAACCATCTGTACGATTTCCATGGTCTCTGCATCAGTGTAGCGAAGTCCGTTTACAAACTTGCTTTCTTTTCCGACACGTTCTAGCATGTTGTTTATTTCAGGACCGCCGCCGTGTACGAGAACTACGTGAATGCCGATTGTGTTAAGAAGAACAATGTCTTCCATTACATCTGCCTTGAGTTCTTCGTTTAGCATTGCGTTTCCGCCGTATTTTACTACAACAATTTTTCCAACCCAGTGCCTGAAGTAGGGGAGTGCCTGAACAAGTACTCCTGCCCAGTGAGCGTTGTCAAGTCTGGGGTTGTTTTCTTTTATTTCTTCTTCCATTTTTATTTCTCCGTTAAACTGTGCCCGGGAACAGAATTATGTCCTGTAGTCTCCGTTGATTTTTACGTAGTCGTAGGTGAGGTCGCAGCCCCATGCAGTTCCGCTTGCGTTTCCGTCCGCACACTGCACAAGAATTTCTACTGCTTCCCGCTGCATGATTTTTTTTGCAAGGTTTTCGTCAAAGTTTAATGGCACTCCGTCTTTGAAAACCTGAATGCAATCTTCTCCGTGAACTTCAAAGGGAACTGTGTCGTCAAAGTAGCGTTCAACTCCCTCCCGGCTTGTAAACCAGATGCTGGTTTTTTCAGGAGTAAAGTTAAATCCGCTGTAGCCCATTGCACAAAGGAAGCGTCCGAAGTTTGCATCGCATCCGAACATGGCAGCTTTAACGAGTGAAGAAGAAATTATTGCCTTTGCAAGACCACGGGCATCTTCTATTGTTTTAGCGCCGTTTACATTACACTCAATCAGGCGTGTTGCACCTTCTCCGTCTGCTGCGATTTTTTTTGCCATAACGGTGTTCATTGCATCAAGGGCTTCGCAGAAAGTGTCAAAGTCTTTTCCTTCAGAAACAATTGTTTCGTTTCCTGCCTTGCCGTTTGCAAGAATAGTGAGGGTGTCGTTTGTACTTGTGTCGCCGTCTACAGAAACACAGTTGTAGGTTTTTGCAACGCTTCTCTCAAGTGCCTTCTTAAGCATTTCAGAAGAGATTGCGCAGTCAGTGGTAACAAAACTAAGCATTGTTCCCAGGTTGATGTGAATCATTCCGCTTCCCTTGCACATGGTTCCCATGCGGATTTTTTTACCGCCGATTTCTGTTTCTACCGCACACTCTTTGTAATGGGTGTCTGTAGTCATGATTGCAACTCGGGCTTCTTCATGTCCTTTTTTTGAAAGACCCTTTGCGAGAGTGGAGATATTTTTTTCAATCACCTCCACAGGAAGCTGCTGTCCGATAACCCCTGTGGAACAGACAATTACATCGTCAGAAGAAATGCCCAGTTCCTTTGCGGCAGCCTGAGCCATGCGGAGTGCAGTTTCTGCCCCCTGAGCGCCTGTACAGGCATTTGCATTTCCAGAGTTTGCAATTACTGCCTGTGCCACTCCGTTAGCAATATTTTTTTGAGTAAGCTTTACGCTTTCTGCCTTAACTCGGTTTTTTGTAAACATTCCTGCTGCAGTACAGGGACTTTCGCTGTAAATAAGTGCCGTATCGTTTTTTGTGCGGCCCGCCTTGATTCCACAGAGCATTCCGTTTGCAGTAAAGCCCTGGGGAGCTGTTACACCACCTTCTATAAATTGCATTTTTATGCACTCCTTACATAGTTTATTGCATAATCATAACAAAATATGCAGTTAAAAGCAAGTATTTATACAAAAATTATGAAACTAAGCTTCCTTTAAAAGTGTTTCCGTTCAAAGAGTCAAGGTGAACCTGAACGAAAGTTCCAATCAGGGAAACTTTTCCTGCAAAGGCCACCCTTTCATTCTGTTCTGTTTTTCCAAGCAGTTCGTTTTTGTTGTCACGGCTTATGATATCTGCAAGAACGGTTACGGTTTTTCCAACCCTGGCTTTAAGAACTTCTTCCTGAATGGCAAGCTGGCTGTTTATGACCTTCTGGAGCCTTTCTTTTTTTATTTCAAGAGGAATCTGATTTTCCATTTTTGCGGCTGGAGTTCCTTCTCGCGGATTGTAATAGTACATGAAGGCAGAAGCATAGCGCACTTCTTTCATGAGGGTAAGGACTTCTTCAAACTGCTGGTCACTTTCTCCGGGGAAGCCCAGCATTATGTCTGTAGAAAGGGCGGCATCTGGAATTGCTTTCTTGATTTTTTTTACCAGGTCCAGATACTGTTCGCGGCTGTATTTTCTGTTCATCTTTTTAAGAACTTCCGTAGAGCCGTGCTGAACTGCAATGTGGAGTCCTTTGCAGATGTGCCTGTCTTTTGCGATGACTTCAATGAGTTCGTCTGAAAAATCCTTGGGGTTGCTTGATTCAAAACGAATCCACTGTATGGAAGATTTTGTTTCTTCTATATGACGGCTGATTGTTTTTAAAAGTTCCGGGAAAGTGACTGTTCCGTCTGCAGACTCGCCTTTGTAAGAGTTTACGTTCTGTCCTAAAAGGGTAATTTCTTTTACGCCTCTTTTTGAAAGAAGATCCAGTTCATGGAGAATCTGGTCCACGGGGCGGCTTACTTCACGGCCTCTTACGTAGGGGACAATGCAGTAGGTGCAGAAATTGTTGCAGCCGTGCATGATGGGAACGAATGTGGAGAAGGCTCCTTCTTCGTAAGAACTTTCTGCAAAAGTGTAGACCGGTTCTTCGTCAATTTGAACGGGGGCCCGTCCTTCTTCCACTGCGGAAATTATTTCTCCGAACTTGTGTTTGGCATAGGTGCCTACAACGTAATCTACAACAGGGAAATCTTTTTTTAAGGAGTTTAAAAGTCTTTCTGCCATGCAGCCCATAACAACCAGGGTGAGTGGTCTTGCTCCGTGTTCTGCAATGTAGTTTGCGGCAGTTTCCATGGTTCTGGTTTTTGCACCGGGTTCTGCGTTCCGAACTTTTTTTAGTCCGTCGTAAAAGCCGAGTCTGCCGAAGATTCTTGTTTCTGCAGTTGCCCGCACGGAACAGGTGTTTATGACAACAAGGTCTGCCAGCTGTGCATCTTCTGCCCGAGTCCAGCCCCTTGCAATAAACATCTGCTCCACCGAAGCCGACTCCGCAATGTTCATTTCACAACCATAAGTTTCAAAAAAGTAAGTCATATCTTCCCCAGTCAGCGCCATGGAGGGCGCGTGTATTTGTTTTGTAATGAAAATCTGCCGTTACGTCAGTTCCGTGTAGGCATAGGCATTGTGATTGTGTATGCTTTCAAAGTTTTCGCATTCAACGCTGAACCAGCTGAAAGGTTTTTCGCATTTGTCAAAGTTTTTAAGGGCAAGATAAACTTCCCTTACAACATCTTCTACAAAGCGGGGATTGTCGTATGCATGTTCGGTTACATATTTTTCATCAGGACGCTTTAAGATGCTGTAAAGACCGCAGCTTGCACTCTGCTCCACAAGTTCAATCACATCTTCCATCCAGAAAAGACTTGTGTTTTTTAGTCTTACCGTTACCACTCCCCTCTGGTTATGAGCACCCCTCTCGCTGATTGCCTTTGAACAGGGGCAGACTGTTGTTACAGGAACCCCTATCTGCAGGAAAAATTCTTTTTCATCTTCACTCACGCTGCCTTCGTACATGCAGGTGTATTCCATTACGCTTTCTGCTCCGCTTACCGGTGCTTTCTTTTTCATAAAGAAGGGAAAACTCATTGTTCCAAAAGCCCGTTCTGCATTCAGTGTTTTACGGATTTCTTCAAGCATGATGAGAAACTGTTTCATTCCCAGATTATCGCTGTGCCTGTGAAAAACTTCCACAAAGCGGCTCATGTGGGTTCCTTTGTAATCGTGGGGAAGGTTTACGAACAAATCAACTGTGGCAGTGGTTCTCTGACTTCCTTCACTTTTATCCATCACGCTTACCGGGTATCGAAGATTTTTAACTCCAACTTTTTCCAGGGGAACGTTTCGTGTATCGTTTGTGTTCTGTATGTCTATCATTGTGAAACAGTCAGTCCCCTCTCCGCAGATTCCAGCGTGTTGTAAATGAGCATTGCAATGGTCATGGGGCCAACTCCGCCTGGAACGGGGGTTATGTATGCGGCAGTTTCCTTGAGGTCGTCAAAGTCTGTGTCGCCTACAAGACGGAAGCCTGATTTTTTTGTGCTGTCGGGGATGCGGTTTACTCCCACGTCAATAACTGTGGCGCCTTCTTTTATCATGCCTTTTGTGATTGTGTGAAGGTGTCCTGTTGCGGCAATTACAATGTCTGCCTGTTTTGTAATTTCAGAAAGATTTTTTGTTCCTGTGTGGCAGATGGTTACGGTTGCATTGTACTCGCGGCGGGTAAGGAGCATGGCAAGTGGTTTGCCCACAATGTTGCTGCGGCCGACAATTACAACGTTTGCACCGTCAGTTTTTATTCCCATTTTCTTGAGCATTACGCAGATTCCGTGCGGGGTGCAGGGAAGGAAACCTTTTGTTCCAATCATAAGGCGACCTACGTTTACCGGGTGGAATCCGTCTACATCTTTTTCGGGGCAGATGGCATTTATTACTTTTTCTTCATTAATATGCTTTGGAAGAGGGAGCTGTACGAGTATTCCGTGAACACTCTTGTCTTCATTTAATTCACTGATGAGTTTTAAAAGTTCTTCTTCTGATGTACTTTCCGGCAGGACTACACTTCTGTCTGCCATTCCTGCTTCGGTAAGTGCCTTTCTTTTTCCTGTTACATAACTGACGCTGGCAGGGTTTTCTCCTACAAGGATAACTGCAAGGCAGGGAATGATTCCCTTTTCCTTTAAAACCCTCACTTTTTCTGCAACATCACTCTTAACTTCCGTGGCAATAGCTTTTCCGTCAATTAAAACAGCACTCATGTAACCTTTCTCCCCTTCGTTTATTTACTGATTGAAACAATACTCAGAATGATATATTATCATATATCACACATTTGGTAAA
>JAEEKM010000179.1 GCA_016282455.1 Treponema sp.
ACACAGGGTCTTTGGAAATGGAACCTTCGTAAACTATTTCTTTTTTGCAGGACCATGCAGTAAGAATTGCGATTGTCAAAAAAAAGGGCAGAAACTTTTTCTTCATATAACACTCCATGAATTTTTTGTGAGGCTCTAATTTATTATATGTTTAGAAAAAGTAAAAAAGCAAGAAAAAACTATGGGCTCCCCTTTATCTTGCTTCTCCGTTACAGTATTCGGATAAGACTTCCCGGGACACTCCCTTTAAGACAGGTTTTCCCTTGTCATTAACAATATGACTCATTCCCGGATGACCTCCAATCATTACGGTGCAGATGTTTTCTATTTTTACGCCGGGGGCATCTGGTACTTCTACAGGGCTTTCCAGTGTGACTGCGGCTTTTCTGTTTAAGAGATAGATGCCAAGTCCCTTTGCATCAAAGTCAGTAACAGAAGGAGAAACACAGATGGAAGAATATCCGTTTTTAGAATTGTTGTGGCTCTTCCACACTTCCTGTGAAGGAACGTCGTAGGGAATTTCGCACTGATACATATAGATTTTTCCTCTGTTTCCATTCCAGACGGTTTCGTGCTTTTTAAAATGTTCTACCATTAAGGCATAGGCGGTTACATCATTTCCGTTTACTATGATTCCGTAATCGGCTTCATTTAAATCCCAGCCAACCTTTGCTCCGTGGTCTGCACGCCAGATCCAGAAGTTGTCGCACACAACATTTGAACTGTTAATGGTAATGCAGGTTTCAACCTTTACAGGCTTTTCTGTGTCTTTACCGCCGACCCTGAAATATAAGTCGCTTAAAGTGACTGGATTTTTTTCGTGACTTTTGTCTGCGCCTTCCTTTCCCACAAGCAGCAGGTTCTGAGATTTTTTTTCTCCGGCATCAAATAAAAGTCCTGCGATTACAATTCCGTCTTCGTCTGCAACTTTCATGCATTCGTTTCCGTTCTCTGGTATGAGGGTTGCAAGGCCTGTTCCAAGAACAATTGTGTTTTCTTTTTCTACACAGATTGCTTCTGAAATTTCATAATTGCCTGGAGTGAAAAACAAATGTTTTCCTTCGTTTAATTCTCCGTTGATTTTTGCGGCACTGTCTCCGGGTTTTGCAATGTAAAAGTTTTCAATTGGAATAAACTTTCCCTTACTGCCGTCTGCCCAGCCAGCGCCTTTAGTGTTGTATTTAAAATCAGGAAGGAAAACACCCAGTCCCTTTTTTTCATCAAACATTAAGAAAGGTTTTTCCCTTACCAGAGGAGTCTTTTCTATGTCGGTGTATGCAATTTCGGGCCATGAACCTTCGAGTGCATTTTGTCTTTTGTCTCCCATCATGACAATGTTCCAGTTGGAACTTTTCCAGTTTTTGTATTCATTGTTTCGTGAGAGCCACTGCTGCTGGCTTCCTGAATCTTTTACACCGGTGATTATTGAGTCTGCAGAAAAACCTCCGGAACACCAGCCCCTGTCGTCATGTAGAGATAAGTTTCCGTTTATCTTTACCCTGCGGAGGGAGGTTGCCTGTGAAACTGCCCAGACTGTATCTGACATTATTTCCATGTTTTCTGCTTCGCGCCAGAAGTTACAGCAGGCATTGTTGTTGCCGGGTCTGTTTGTGAGCCAGCGGGCAAGGGAATCCAGTTTTGTAATTTTTGTGTCTGTGGGATTTTTTCCAAGTCCTGCAACATGCATGTAAAAACCAACCTGAACTTTTATTTCCGGTGAATAGGTTCCCGGCATAAAATAGAGGGCGTATCTTTCTTCTCCAAACTGTGCGCTTTCCTGTCTTTTGTAAATGTCTTCAAGAACTGCCATTACACTTTTGGGGTCATCTTTGGGAGTGAAGAAAAAAATGTTTTTTCCAAAATCTTCTGAATGAAAGTTTCTCACGTTGATTTCCTTTTTACACGCTATGAATAAATTTGTAAATAGTAAAGATGCTGCAAGAAATATTGTCGTTCGTTTTTTCATTTTTCTCTCCTGATTTTAGGACTATTTAATAGTAGTATAAAAAAGGGAATTTTCAATATTCAAATTTACTAAAAGGTGTGTTTATTTTACACCCTAAGCAGGAGAATGGCTGTCTTTGTGTTGGGCTTTCTGGACCTGCTTTCATGCCGTGTCCTACGGACACTAACTTACGAGTTAAGTTTGAAAATGGCTGTGTTTGTGTTGGGCTTTCTGGACCTGCTTTCATGCCGTGTCCTTCGGACACTAGCTTACGCCCTAAGCAGGAAAATGGCTGTCTTTGTGTTGGGTTTTTTGGACCTGCTTTTATTCCGTGTCCTTCGGACACTAGCTTACGCTCTAGGCAGGAAAATGTCTGCCGTTTGTAGCGGGGGAGTGTGCACACGCCTGCGGAGAGGAAATGTCCGTCTCTATCAAAAGAGATATAGACATCTCGACTTCGCTCGATGTGACAGGTACTCCGCTAGATGTGACAGGTACTTCGCTCGATGAGAAAGGATAAGCGGCAGATAGTATTGTTTATTTTACTAACTTAAAGCGCAGTACGTTCCAGCTGGCGGGGGAGAGGCTTATGCTGTAGCAGTTTTTGTCTCCCTGGCTGACTGCGACTTCTTTGTTGCAGACTGCATCCGGATTTTCCAGTGAGTTTCTTGCAGACAGGTCGCTTCCTGACATTTCCGTGCGGTAGAACATTTGTGTGTTTCCAAAGTTCATGAGGTTTAAAGTCAGTTCTGCTTTTTCACTTTTGTTTGTGTTTAAGGCAAAAACGGTAAGTTCTGTTTCTTCTTCGTTTAGTACTGCCGAGTAGATTGCGGCGGGAACTTCTCCGTATTTTTCTGTTATCTTGCTGTCGGTTTTTACAACAGGCGTGAGTACGGTTCCCCTTCCATAAATGCTCATGTCGCGGAAGGGCCAGTAAATGCTCTGGCGGTATGCGCCTTTTCCTGGTTCTGTGAAGATTGGTGCTATTACGTTTACCAGCTGTGCAAGGCAGGCAACTTTTACCCGGTCTGCGTGATTTAAGAGTGTGATTGCCATGCCTCCGAATGCAAGTGCATCAAGTAGTGAATAGTGGTCTTCCAGAATGCGGGGTGCCTTGACCCAGGGGTGCGGTTCTTTTTTCTGCTGATACCAGATGTTCCATTCGTCAAAGGAAAGCCACATGGTTTTGCTGCTGCGCTTTAAGGCTTTTACATAATCACAGGTTGCGGCGGCGGTTTTGATGAAGTCGTCCATGTCTTTAAAACTTGCAAGGAAGTCGTCGTCGTTTCCGAAGTTTTCAAAATATCTGTGGATGGAAATGTAGTCTGCTAAATCATAGGTGTGTTCAAGAACGATTCTGTCCCACTCGGGGTAGGTGGGCATGCTGCTTGAGGCACTTCCGCATACAACGAGTTTTATGCTTTCGTCTGTCCACTTCATTATTTTTGCAGCTTCCCTTGCTTTTTTTCCGTAGTCAACTGCGTCTAAGTGACAGATCTGCCAGGGACCGTCCATTTCGTTTCCGATGCACCAGGTTTTTATTGCATGGGCTTCTTTGTGTCCGTTTGCTATTCTTAAGTCGCTCCAGTAAGTGCCGGAGGGGTAGTTGCAGTATTCAACCATGTCGCCTGCGTCCTGGGGAGTGCCTGTTCCCATGTTTACGGCTCCCATTACTGCCGTTCCTGCTTTTTTTGCCCAGTCTGCAAATTCGTCTATGCCGATTTCGTTTGGTTCAATTGTGTGCCATGCCCTGTCAAGGCGGACTGGTCTTTTTTCTCTCGGTCCGATTCCGTCTTTCCAGTTGTAGCCTGAAAGGAAGTTTCCGCCAGGGTAACGTACCATGCCCACTCTTAAATCTTTTACCATGCTGATTACGTCTTTGCGGAATCCCTGTTCATCTGCGGTGGGGTGACCTGGTTCATAAATGCCTGTGTATACGGCGCGTCCTAAGTGTTCGATGAAGGAACTGAAAAGTCCGTCGTCTACTTTTGCGAGTGTAAAATCTTTTACTACGGTTACTGTGCTTTTCATTTTTTTTCTTCTCCTTTTATGAATGACAGAGAGTTTTTATGAATGCCATCTGTCTTTTCCGGGGAAGGGGCAGACGGCATTTTTTATTTTTGCCCTGTATGCGACAAGACTTCCTGAATGAAGGCAGGTTGTTCTTCCTGTGAGGGCAGGGCATTCTGCACAGGACTCAAGTCTTTTTCCGTATTCTGCACTTGGTGTTGTAACGCCTTCTACAAAGGGCATCTTCTCTACCTCTTTCTTTATATTTTCAGGAGTGAGAAGTTTTTGCAAGGCGTCCAGTTCACATTTTTTGCAGAAAGTTTTTTCCATGCGCTATTCTTCTATCCAGACTGCGGCTACTGAGTGGGCGGTCATTTCTACCTGAAGTGTTTTTGCATCCAGCACTTTTACAGGTAAAGTTTTTTCCGTAACGGCATCGTCTTTCTGGAATGTGTTGATTGTGTCCATCTTTTCGCCGGTAACGATTGTGGCTTTTGCAGAAGAGATTTTTCCTGCAAAGTTTGCAAGGTAAACGTCTACTGTTTTTCCACTGTCGGCATCTGCGTTTGCAAGGGTTACCAGGAAGCGTCTTTTACCGGTCTTTGCGTCTGTTTTTTCAGAGGCGGAAACATTCATGCCTGGAACGGTAATTCCTTTTTCGTAAATGCCTGCACTTTCTGTTGCAACGGTTGAACCTAAGAGCATGCCTCCCATGTGGTCTTTGTACTGGTGGAGTACATGCCAGGTTGGAGTTTTTACGATTTTGTCACCTTCTGTAAGAACTGGTGCCTGGAGTACGTTCACTGCCTGGGCAAGGTTTGCAATGCGCACGCGGTCGCTTCTGTTGTTAAAGATGTTCAGGTGAAGTCCTGCTACAACGGCATCGCACACGCTGTTCTGCTGGTAAAGGAAGCCGGGGTTTGTTCCTGGTTCTGGTGCAAACCAGTTGCCCCATTCGTCTACCACAAGAGCAATTCTTTTTTCCGGGTCGTACTTGTCCATGATTTCTCCGTGGCGGCGGATAAGTTCTTCCATGCGGTAGGCATTTTTCATGATGCGGTACCAGCCTTCTTTTGTAAAGCCTGTTGCAGGTTTTTTGTCTTCCCAGCGGTACTCGTAGGTGTAGTAGTGGAGGCTGATTCCGTCC
>JAEEKM010000180.1 GCA_016282455.1 Treponema sp.
ATTTATGCCTATTCCAATTACGCAGGCATCAAGACTTTTGGAAGAAGAAGCCATTACCCCTTCGGTTAGAATACCGCAGACTTTTTTTTCATTAACAAGGACATCGTTTACCCATTTTATTCCGGCAGATTTATTGTAGTCAGAAAAAAGATTTTCTATGGCACGGCAGATTGCAATACTTGCAGACACCGTTAAGTCAGAAGGATTTTTAATTCCATTTTCAGGGGCATAAAAAAGTGAAAAGTAAACTCCTGTTTTTTGCGGAGAATAATATGCCCTTCCTATTCTTCCGCGGCCGGCAGTCTGACTTTCACTTACAAGAAGGGTTTTGTGAAGGGAACGTATTTTTTCTGTGTCCGCATTTTCTGCACGGCGAAGAAGTTCCGTGTTGGTGCTGTCTATGCTTTTAAAACACTCAACCTTTTCTTTTTTTAAAGAGGAGGAACCGTATCTGGAAAACTCAGAAAAAAAATCTTCCGCACAAAATTTTTCTTTCATTTCTTATGCTTTTGCAGCAGGAGTGTTTCCAAGAAGGGTAAAATCATTCACACCTGAGCAGAAGGCAATTCCGCTTCCGGGTTCTGCAAGACAGGGTAAAGTACGAATGGACTCAAGCACTGCATCTTTTTTTTCATGCTCTACCACAATCAAAAGCATTTCTTTTTCAGGCACAATATGCATGCCAAAAAATTTTGCATCATCTTCACGGGCAGTTCCACGGGCATTAACGACAGTTCCTCCGCCGGCACCTGCTTTTCGTGCAGCCGCCATTGCATCATCTGCGTAACCACGATTAAGAATTACTGCTATAAGTTCAAGTGCTTTTTTCTCTTCCATAAGTTTTTCTCCTTTTATAATATTTCCCGTCTTGACCATGGATTCAACATCAAGACTACACAGATGACCGAAGTGGGGTTTTTCATTTGCACAGGAATCTACAATTGCCTTTACAATTTTGTCCTTGTTTTCACGCTCGGTAAGAATGGTGACAAGGTCTAGTATTTCTCCGCCCAGGCCAAGTCTTGCAATAACTTCATTTGAACTGATTTTTCTTCCCATGAAAACGGTTCCGCCAAAACTTCCCGCCGCATTTGCCGCAGAAGAAATCTGGTCTGCCTTGTCATGGGGAACAACTGCAGTGAGCAAAACAAATTTTGTCATGCCTTGCCTCCTTTTATTCTAAAGATGATTCCGAGAATTTGAATTGCAATAAGTGGTGTCATTGCCACAAGGGCTATTACACCAAAAGCATCTGTTACAGGGTTTCCGCCGCAGGCTATTGCAGCACCGAGGGTAAAAGAAAGTATGAAGGTACTTGTCATGGGGCCAGAAGCAACACCGCCTGAGTCAAAGGCAATTCCCATAAAAAGTTTGGGACAGAAAAATGTCAGTAAAAGAGAAAGGGCATAACCGGGAATGAGAATGTACCAGAGGCTGAATCTGTAAAAAACCCTCAGCATGGAAAGGGCTATGGCAATTGCAACTCCTGAGCTCAGGGCAAGAAGCATTACTTTTCTTTTTATTGTTCCGCCTGAAACACTTTCTACCTGTTCCGTTAAAACCCAGACTGCAGGTTCTGCACAGACAACCACTGCTCCAAAGACAAGTCCCACTACCACAAGAAGAAGAATCCACCAGCCGCCTTTTGCAAAAGCATAACCACCGAGTATTTCTCCCAGTGCACGCCCCGCAGGCATAAAACCTCCGTTCACTCCGATAAGAAAAATCACCAGTCCTATAAAACTGTACACAAGACCTACAATCATTCGTCTTATCTGCATTGGAGGCATCTTTAAAAGAAAAATCTGGAAGAGGGCAAACATGAGCACAAGCGGAAGAAGGGCAATGCTTACTTCCGTAAGGGTTTCTGGAATAAGGTCTATGAAAATGCCAAGCCCCTGTTCAAGAGGTTCACTTATTCCTTCTGCAAGTTTTTCTGCTTCATCAGAAAGTTCTGAAGGTAAAGTATTCGCGCTGGAAGTGGAAGCAGAAGTAAGTTTTAAAAGCAGGCCGTAAACACACACTGCGGCAACAGGTCCGACAGAGGCAATTCCCGTTAAACCAAAAGAATCATTATTATCTGCTTTACTTGAACGAACTGCTGCAACACCAACTCCCAGTGCCATAATAAAGGGAACGGTCATGGGGCCTGTAGTTGCACCGCCTGCATCAAAGGCAAGCCCCTGAAATGTATCCGGACAGAGAAAGGCAAGTACAAAAACCAGCAGGTATGAAATTATAAGCACCCACCTTAGGGAAAGGGATAAGACTGTACGGAGTAGACCAATCATTACAAAGAGTCCCACTCCGAAGGCAATCATAAAAATCAAAACCCATTTATTTACGCTGGAACTTACTCCCTTAATCTGGTCAGCAAGCACCTGAACATCCGGCTCTGCAATAGTAACCATCACGCCAATTAAAAAAGCAACTCCCAGAAGCAGGGGAAGATTTCTTTTTGCAGTAAGGGCAGCACCACTTCTTTCTCCGATAGGGAGAATACCAATGTCAACACCAAGAAGAAAAACAGTAAGCCCGAGAATCAGAAGAACTCCACCCACAAGAAAACGCAGGATAAGGTCTTTTCCCAGTGGAGCAAATGTGAGGCCAAGAAACAGCACGATTGCCATGATTGGAACAACGGACAAAAGTGTTTCCTTAAACTTTTGAAGCAGGTTCATGCAATAAGGATAACGCAAAATGCCTCTTCGTTCAATGAGTCTACTTTAACAATTAGCACATTTGCACTACAATGCCCTTATGCAGATTGAACTAAAAGACTTAAGAAAAACCTACACCACTGACAAAGCAAGTATTACTGCAGTGGACGGCATTTCACTCACAATTCCGGAGAACACAATATTCGGCATTATCGGAAAAAGCGGTGCCGGAAAATCTTCTCTTGTAAGACTCATAAGCATGCTGGAAAAACCTGATGAAGGCCAGGTGTTTTACAACGGGAAACGCGTGGATAATCTTGAGAAAAAAGAACTCATTCTTGCCAGGCGCGGAATAGGAATGATTTTTCAGAACTTCAATCTTTTTTCTTCACGTACGGCAGGAAAAAATGTTGCCTACCCGCTTGAGATTTGCGGCACACCAAAAGATGTAATTAAAAAGCGCGTTCATGAAATGCTTGACCTGGTGGGTCTTGCAGACAGGGAGAATGCTCCAATCAGTACTCTCTCCGGCGGACAAAAACAGAGGGTTGCAATTGCCCGTGCCCTTTCTACAAAACCGGAAATTCTTTTCTGCGACGAAGCAACAAGTGCACTGGACCCGCAAACAACATCTTCCATTCTTTCCCTCATACGGGACATTCAGAAAAAAATGAATCTTACGGTAGTGATGATTACCCATCAGATGGAAGTAGTTCGCGACGCCTGCAGTCAGGTTGCAGTTATAGAAAGCGGACATGTTGTAGAACAGGGATTTGTGTCTGACGTTTTCACCCATCCTTCTTCTCCCGTAACCCGCGACTTTATTGCCCACATGAGCAGTCAGCCCAAGGAAAAAGAATTCCTTAAGTGGTCAGACGGAAATGGAAATTACACCCTGCATTTTGTAAAGGATGCTCCGGGTAAAC
>JAEEKM010000181.1 GCA_016282455.1 Treponema sp.
AAGCCTTAAAAAGAGGCTGTAATCTGTAAGTAAGTGCGCATTTTGCAAAAAAAAATGCTTAAATTTCGTTGAAAACACTAGCATTTTCGGCATAATGCGTATATACTTAATATTGTTCCCTTAACAGGGAATGGGTTCTCCTTTTGGGAGGGGGGCTAAAAAACAAACAATACTGGAGAAAAGTATGAACAAGACAGAGTTGGTTGAAGCAATCGCTAAAGACACTGGTCTCACCAAGAAGGATTCCGAGAATGCCGTAAAAGCATTTGTGGAAGTAGTTTCAAAAGAACTTTCAAAGGGTCATGAGGTTCAGCTCGTGGGCTTTGGAACTTTTGCAGTTGGTAAGCGTGCAGCCCGCAAGGGACGCAACCCCAAGACTGGTGAAGAGATCAAGATTGCAGCATCAAAGGCTCCTAAGTTCAAGCCAGGAAAGGCTCTTAAAGACCGCGTAAACAAGCGCTAGTTCTTAAGACCACCTACAAAAAGCCCCCGGTAAGCAGTGAAGTGCACTTCACAGAAACTTCCGGGGGTTATTTTTTTTACAAGCAATAAAAAATGGGGCTGTCCAATAAGATAAATGTCTACGGTCATTGAGGCTCTCGAAATGACCATGTAAACAAAACATGGTGGTTTCGACAGGCTCAACCACCGAAACTTGTATTTTTAAGACAGCCCCCACATACATTCTACTTATTGGAAAGAAATCCCCTAAAGAACTTTTGCAAATTCCTTAATAATGGCAGGCATAAGAGTTTCAATACGGCCTTCTATACTTGCACCAGAGGCGTTTTTATGTCCACCGCCACCAAACTTAGCGGCAATTGCACTTACATCACAAACCTCTTTTGACCTGAAACCTGCCGTACAGGTATGCTCTGTATCCTGACGAAGGAAAAGTACTGCTTCCACTCCGGCAACTTCCAGCATGAGGGTGTAAAGGGCATCACTGTCCCTGCCCTCCTGACCATAGCGCCGTGTATCTTCCATAGTTTCGTATGTAACAACAAGTTTACCGTTGCAGTGTCTTTCTGCCCTGTCAAGCATTATGGAAAGAAGCTTACGGGTATTCCATGCCTTACCGCCGGTCATTTCCTGGTAAATACGGCGCGGGTCTGCTCCGGCTTCTGTTAAACGGGCTGCACAGCGGAATTCTTCGGCTTTTGTTGCATCAAGAAAACGGAAAAATCCAGTATCAGTTGCCATGCCAAAGAAAATTGCATTAGCCTGTTTTGCATCAGGCTTACCCACAATGGCAGTAAATAACTGTTCCACCAGGCAGGCTGCCGCACTTGCAGAAGGGTCAATTATATTATTTTCCCCCGTAACATCAGCAGTTTTATGGTGATCAACAATAAAGGTATCAAAACCTTTAAAATCCCCGTCAATGTCTCCAAGGCGGGACAATTCCGAACAGTCAACAATAATGAGTCCTGTTTCGTCCCTTTCTCCCTGAGTCATAAACGGAAGGGCATTTTTAAAAAGAGGTGCGTATTTTTTTATTTCTGCACGTTTAAATGGACCTGCATTGAGCATTTCATAGGGCTTATTAAAATAATCCAGAATGTATGAAACGCCCAGGCAGGAAGAAATACAATCCCCATCGGGCTCTTTATGGCCAACGATGAGGAAAGATTCATGTGCCTGTATAAAGGCTTTAAATGAATCTATTTGAGACTGTGTAAGAGGAAGCATGGTTAGAAAGTAACTTCAAGTTTTTCAGTGTTCATGCCGGAAAGGTCAACTCCATGAGAAGCAAGTCCCCAGACAGGATCACGGTGGTCACGGGTAATTGTCAGGTACACACGGTAGAATTCACCATTCTTGTAAACTACAGTCATGTAAGAAGGAACTCCCTTACTCTTGTTGCGGAAGCTGAGTTTTCTGATTTCACCAGGCTTAGGGTTGTTGTGCCAGTCTTTGGGAATGATGCAGGAACCAACTTTGTTCAGCTGCTTTTCGTAGATGACGATATAGGCATCCTTGTGGTCAAGAACGCGGTAAACGTTCACATTGTGATAGGAAATGCTTGAAACATTGTCTCCGTGATCCCAGATTGGCTTTTTTGCCTCAGAACCATTGCTCTGGGCAAAGCTTGGAATGACAAGACAAGACACAAAAACAAGTAATGCAATAATTTTCTTCATAATTCAATCCTCACTACTTAATCAGGGAAAGCATAATTGCCTTGATTGTATGCTTGCGGTTTTCCGCTTCATCCCAGACAAGGCTCTGTTTTCCTTCAAAAACATCTTCAGTAACTTCCTGCCCCTTCACTGCCGGCAGACAATGGAAGAAGACAGCGTCACTTTTACCGGTAGCCGCCATAAGAACTTCATTCACCTGGAAGTCAGAAAGAAGTTTAATTCTTTCGTCCTTAAGTGCTTCTTCACCCATGGAGACCCAAACATCAGTATACAGGCAATCTGCGCCTTTGACAACCTCGCTTTTGTCAGAAATGGTGATTTTTGCACCAGATTCTTTTGCAAAGGGGGCACAGATTTTCTGAATTTCCTGGTCAGGGAAAAGGGATGCCGGAGAGTAAATGCTGAAGTTAATGCCAAGTTTTGAACAGATGAGCATAAGGCTTCTGGCCATGTTGTTGCGTCCATCTCCGCAGAAACAGAGTGTGAGGCCTTTAAGCTTACCAAAGTGCTCTTTAAGGGTCATTACATCTGCGAGAACCTGTGTCGGGTGGAATTCATCCGTAAGACCGTTAATCACAGGAACACCGGAATATTTTGCAAGCAGTTCTACATGTTCCTGCTTAAATCCGCGGAATTCAATTGCACTGAACATGCGTCCCAAAACACGGGCAGTGTCCTGAACGCTTTCTTTTCCACCGAGCTGAATGTCGTCCGTAGACATAAAAACAGGGTGTCCCCCTTCTTCGCCAAAGGCAGTTTCAAAGGAAGAACGTGTGCGGGTAGAACGCTTTTCAAAAATAAGGGCAATGGTCTTACCCAAAAAACGCTGGTGCACTTCGCCTGCATGGGACTGCTTTTTTACAAGAAATGCATAGTCAAGTATCTGGAGAATCTCCTCGGGAGTCCAGTCAATCCAGTTAAGCAAACTTCTGCCTTTAAAAGGCGTATCAAATTTTTCAGCTTCCATAAGTGCAGATATTATAAATGCTTTTTATTATCTTTTCAAGGGACGCATAAAAAAGACACCCTTTAATAAAAACGCAATATATGTTAAAGTCAGCAACAAAAAATCAAAAGATGTGTCTAACTGTCGGGAGACTTATACAATGTTCTGCAACAAGAAAAATGTATTTTTTACCATAACTGCGGTTCTACTAACCTCAGTTTTCTTTTCATGTAACATGGAGCTGGTCTCAGAACCAACTGCAACCCAGATTACCGGAAGCCAGAAAAACACAAAAGGCTCATTACTTGCACCGGAATCACTTACCGCAAGCCAGGGCGGAATAAAAACCGTAACCCTGCAGTGGAAATCTGCCAGCAATGCAGTGCAATACTACGTGTATTCAGCAGAAACCGCCTTTGACACCTTTGAACGGATTGCAGAAACCAAGGGAAACGCCACCGAAATCACAATTACCCTTGAGTCAGGCAAAAACGCCTATTACAGCGTAACAACAATTGACTCAGACGGAAACGAATCCCAGGCAAGCAAAAAAGTATTGGGTTCAACCATGGGAACTCCGGTCATTACGCAAATAGAAAACGACGAAGACGGAACAGGCAGTACCGTAAGCTGGTGGATGCCAAACTGCACGGAAAAAACCTATCTCTCCGTGGTAAACTACACCGCCTGCTGCTACAGCGAAGACAAAAAAACAATTGTTCAGGAAAAGCACGTAACAGGTTCCACCCAGAGCGTTCACTTTACAGGCCTCGAGCCCAAGACAAGTTACTTTTACCAGATAGAAGCCTTTACCCAGAGCGACCAGACAAATGTAGAAGTGTCAGATATGGTTGACTGGGAAACCGCCCACAGGGTAATTCCTGCCGCGCCGGAAAATTTAAGCATTACAAAGGGAATATCTGCAGGTGAAATAAAAATCAAGTGGACACTCCCCGACTACGTAGACACAAAAGTTGCCGCTAACTCTTACGAACAGCACCCCGTCTGGTTTAAAATCGAACGCAAACTCCTTGAAGAAGACGACTCCCTCTACCAGACTATTGTTGATTACATTGGAACAATCCGTGACGACGAAAACACGAGTGAAGACACTGTAATAAAAATCGCACTTGATGAAATTGACCCCGCAAATCAAACAAGCAGCACTAACCTCACCGCAGTAATTGCAGAAAACGCCGCCGTAAATCCAAACTATTCTTCCTACATTCCGGGAACAATCCTCACCTACACCGACAAAAACGCAGAACGTGGAAAACAATACTCTTACCGTGTACAGAGTTTTACAGACGACACAAACTCAATCATAAGTTCTTCCACAAGCCTTGCAGAAGATTCAGGCTGGCTCATAGGAAACCTTACACTCAAAACAAATGCAGACTACGAAAAGTCCGAAGACCAAAGCCAGTTTACAAAAATCGACGTAAACTTTACCTGTAACTTTGATGACCAGGGCCTCACAAGCGCCTACACCTACATGCTCACCATGACCCGCACAAAGTTTGACGACAATGTAGATGAAGAAAAACTTATCCGCAGAAGTGAATCCCTTTCTGCAATTAACAGCTATGTGGAATCCTTTACGGGAGAAGATATATTAAATAACGAAGGCTACCTGCGCTACACTCTTTACATAACTCCCTTTGGTTCAGACAGCATTCCAACTGTAGAAGGAACTGAACTAAACACCTATTACTTAAAAACCACTTCCCCAAATGCAATTACCGTAACAGACGATGCAACCATAATTCCAGAGATTAACAATTTTGAAATTGATGACGGTTATGCAGGAAAATTTATTTTAAGCTGGGACTACGACGAACACAGCCAGTATTCTCTTTCCTGGATAGACTTTGATGAAAAAGGAAACCGCATTAACGAAGACGAAGAACACACTCTTACACTGGATGATTCTGCACTTGTAAAAGAAAGTGTTTCTGAAACCACAAGAGCAAGCTACACCCACACTGCCGCCTCAGGTGAGTCAAGACAGTACACCCTCACCGCAAACAACGGACTTTCTACAGACAAGATTTACAGTGACGGAGAAGGAAATCCAATAACAGTCCGCACCCTTGGAACTGCCGACATAAACTTTGACACAGAAACCATTGACTACTCTACAATCAAAGTTACCTGGAAAAAAGTTCAGTATGCAAAAGTCGGCACAAGTGATTTTGTCCTCTCCGCCCACTACGCAGACAGTGCTGACGAACTCTTAA
>JAEEKM010000182.1 GCA_016282455.1 Treponema sp.
CCCAGTTCAACATGAGTCTTTCTGACTACCTCAAGACCAACACCGGTATGACAGAGGTTGAGTACAAGGCTTACCTTAAAAACCAGCTTGTTGCACAGCAGTATGTGTACATGAAAAAGCAGGGTGAACTTCAGAGTGTAGCCGCTACAGACGAAGAAATCCGCAATGCTTACGAAATGAACAAGGCAACCTTTGTCTGGAATGACATGGTAAAGCTTTTCCTCGTGATTGTTCCAAAGGGAAGCAACTCCGGAGATGCACAGGCAACTGCTACAAAACTCCGCAATCAGTATACAAAAGAAAAGAATGCCGTTAATGCAATCAAAAATGCCAGTGACAACGGAAGCAAGTACCGCGCAGGTGAACTTACTGTTGCAAAAACCGCACAGCAGGCCCAGCAGCTCGGCTGGTCTTATGACAAAATCATTGAGCTTTTTGGAAAGAGTGCAGGTTATGTAAGCGAACTTAACGAAACAGATACTGACTTCCAGTTCTATGCCGTTCTTAAAAAGTTCGATGCAAAAATGCTTTCTTTAAGCGATGTAGTTCAGCCGGACACAACAATCACTGTTTATGACTACATTAAGCAGAACCTTACTTCACAGAAGCAGAGCCAGTATTTTGCAGGTGCCGCTCAGGAAATTGCAAAGGGGCTTGATACTCCGGAAAATGTGGACCGCAAGAAAACCGGTGCCGCACTTGAAAGCATCTTAAACTGGTAGGAAAACATGTCTCGAAGAAAGGGAAGGGTGCTTGCATTCCAGGCACTCTATTCATACGATATGGGAAATACTTCTCTGGATGAACTGCTCAAACTTGACTGGGCTCACAATGAACCGGAGGAGAATTCTCTTCTTGCCGATGATTCCAAAAAGGATGATTCTTTTATAACAGGTCAGCCAAAAGAAGAAGAGGAAGTTCCCTCCAGTGACAGTGATGATTTTGCCCGCCTTATTATTGCAGGAACTGTTACCCATCTGGAAGAAGTGGATGCCCTTATAAAAAAGCATCTTTCTGCCAAGTGGGATTTTGCCCGCATTAACAGGGTGTCTGTTGCAATCCTCAGAATCAGTACATATTCCCTCATATATCAAAAGGATATTGAACCTTTAATTGTTATAGACGAGGCAGTAGCTATTGCGAAGGAGTACGGTGCCGATGATGCCTTTAAATTCGTCAACGCCGTGCTGGATAACATTCGCAAAGAGCTGGTGGCTTGAGAAAAGGATTCTTCTTAATAATGACGGCCATAGTGTCGTCATTTTTGTTTTCATGTTCTTCCCATTCTGTAGGTTCATCTTTTACAAGCCGGCTTGATGTAGTTGATGCCTTTATCGGTCAGGGGAACACACAGGATTCAGTAAAAGAACTTTCTGCCCTTGAAAAAGTGGCTTTTTCTCCCTTTGAAAGAATTGCAATCTTTAAACGCTATGAATTATTGGGGGAGCATTCCCGCGCTGAAAAATACATTAAAGCGTCTTTAAAAAAACTTCCGTCAGCAAAAGAACTTACCGCCCTTTACACTCATCTCCTTCTTTCCCAAAACCGTCTGTCTGAGGCACTTAAAGTTTCCCGTTCCCTTAAGGGGAGTGAATATGAATCCCTTTACGCAGAGTCTGCCCTTCGTTTTGCAAGTGAGTCTCCAACAGACCTTACCATGACTCTTCTTTTTGGAACAAAAACTCCTTCAAAAAAAGAAATGAAAAAGAGCCGTGCGCTTTCTGAAGAAGAAAGAGCCCTTATGTTCAGGGACGGACGTTTTGTGCCTGTGTATGAGATGGCCTGGAACAATCTCCGTTCTCTGGATGAAGGGGCTTCTGTATGGCTTGTGAATGCCGCAGTTTTACACATGAAAGAGGGACAGTACGGAGAGGGGGCTGCCCTTTACCCTGGAAAAAGTTTTAGCGGAAGTGAAGGACTTTTCTGGGGTAAGGTACTGTATGATTCCGGTTACTACGACATGGCACTGGAAGCCCTGCTTTCTGCAAAAAACATGGAGCTTTCTTTTTCAGAAAAAGTGGAACTGCTTGCCCTTTGTTCTGATGCATTTTTTGTTCTGGGGGAAGATGAAAGTTCCCAGACTGTGCGTACCGAACTCCTTGCCCTTGAAAAAGAAAATGACTGGGATTATTCAGGGGAACTTTCTAAAATTCTTCCTGCCATGGGGGTAAACTCCGTTCTCTATTCCCTTTCCCATGATGAAACCCTTGAAGGTTACGCCGTTCTTACAGATTTAGTTTCCCGTTTCCCTGACTATGAACCTGCCCTTGCCTCTTATGGTGCCATGGCAGTAACGGAAGCACACCGCCCTAAGGAAGACGAGATTTCATCAGCCATAAGAAAAGCCGGCTTAAAAACCCTGAGCATGGAAAAAGAAGAAGCACTTCCCCATGTAACTTTAGATTCAGCCATAGAACAAACTGGTCTTGCCTTAAAGAAAAATCCCACTGCAGACCTGGCGGTTCTTAAAGAAAAACTTACTGTTGAGCGGGATGCTTCTGGCGATAAACTCCTGCGTTCTGCAAGAGTGTGGAAACTGCTGGAAGAAAACTCTATTGGCCCAAACAGATACCCCCCTGAGATAGTGCATTATGCGGTTGCAACTTTAATTGACTGCGATTGTGAAGGAGATGCGGAAGGTTTATTTGAAGGACATTTGCAGGGAACCTATTCTTCTGCAGAAAAGGCATTTGTCCCTTCAGAACATCCGGAATCACTTGCTCTATGGGAATGTGAAACGGCTGCCTGGTTTGCGGGGCGGCATGGAAAAACGGCGGACTGTTTAAGGCTTTATTCGTACATAATCGAAAATTACGGAGAGAGAACTCCCGTTCACAGCGGACTTGGGGAAAACAATGTGCTTGTTCACGCTTTTACAAATCTTGCCGTGGTTTATGCAAGTACCGCCCGTGACGAAGATGCCCTTTACATGCTGAATAAAGCGTCAGGAAGAGCCACGGATGCTTTAACAAAAGCAGAAATTCTTTATCGCATGGCCTCTCTTTCTGATGGAATGGGAGACAGCCGTTCTGCAATCCGATCCCTTCAGTATGCGCTTAATTTAAACCCGGACCACCATAAAGCCCGTCTTCTTTTAAAGAAAAAAAAACATTGACGAAAAGCCTTTGAATTCATTATTTTAAAGTTACTATAAAAAATGCATTTTATTTGGAGGAAAATATGAAAGTCAGACCTTTGGCAGACAGAGTTCTTGTTAAGCAGGTTGCAGCAGAGTCAACTACAGCCAGTGGAATCATCATTCCTACTCAGGCACAGGAAAAAACACAGCAGGCTACAGTAGAAGCTGTTGGTCCCGGAACAGAAAAAGACCCCATCACTGTTAAGATTGGTGAAAAAGTTCTTTACGACAAATATGCAGGAACTGGCATTAAAATTGACGGCGAAGAGTATCTTATTCTCAAGCAGTCAGACATTGTTGCCGTTCTTGAGGGCTAATTAGTCTTTTTATAAGAAATTCTGGGTCAAAATGACCCGGAATTTTACTTTACAATAGGTGCTGCGTTAGAATGACGCAGTTTCTTTTCCCCCTTTAAGTTATTTTTTCCAAAATACAGTCGTTTTTTACCCCTTCCATAAGTATATTTCCAGATTTTTTTGATTTTTTTACTGATTCAGACTGATTTTAAAATATTGGCACAGAACTTGCTATTTACCAACTGAAAGAAAACCAATATCAGGGGTAATAAAATGGCAATGAATGACGAAGCAATTTTGAACATGTATCTTAAAGAGATTAACCGTATTCCTCTTCTTACCCGTGAGGAAGAAACCGAACTTGCCAAAAAAGCTGCCGCCGGAGACAGAGACGCAAAGGAAAAAATTGTTCGTGCAAACCTCCGTTTTGTGGTAAATGTTGCAAAAAATTATCAGAACAAGGGCATAGACCTGGTAGACCTTATCAGCGAAGGAAACCTTGGTCTTCTTACTGCCATTGACCGCTTTGACGTGAACATGGGTTACCATTTTATTTCTTATGCAGTGTGGTGGATCCGCCAGAGCATTCTAAAAGCAGTTTGTGAAAAGAGCCGTGCAATCAGACTTCCCCTTAACAGGGCAAATGAACTTGTGCAGATTGAAAAAGCACGCAAGGCAGTGGCTGGAAACAAGAGTGAAGAAGATGAAATTTCCGAGATTGGTGCAATGCTGGGAATGGAAAAGAGCCATGTTCGTGAAATGCTTAACCTTAGCCGCGAAATGGTGAGCCTTGATTCTCCAGTGGCATCTTCTGATTCTACAAGAAGCACTCTTGGTGATTTCCTTGAAGATACTGCAAATGCCCGCCCTGAAGAAATGGCAGTTAATGCTTCCATGAAAGAAGATATTGCTCAGGTGCTTTCTACACTCAAACCAAACGAAGAAAGAGTTCTGCGCCTGCGCTACGGTCTTGACGGTTCCAAACCCATGTCCCTTAAGGAAGTGGGCGATGTATGCCACCTTACCAAAGAGAGAATCCGCCAGATTGAAAAGCGTGCAATTGTAAGAATGCAGCATCCTGTACGCATGAACCGGCTGGAGGCTTATGTTGCGTGAATTGAGGTTTGCATAAAATGCAAACCTCAATTCACAACGAGTTTTTCCCTTTGGGAAAAACTCGCGGGAGGATTTTAAGCTTATTACACCTTCGGGAAAAACTCGCGGGAGGATTTAAGTTTTTTTTCATACGGTCATTGAGGCTCTCGAAATGACCCTTTAGACATCCCTTCTTGTAAAAAAATATTATTTCTAAAGATTCATTTAATCATTAAACCTCATAATCAAAGTGTAAGCCACAAAAGTGGAAATGTAATGTGAGGTGTATATGAAAAAAAACATTCGTGTTCCTTGTGCAGTACTGCTTCTTTCTGCATTTATTTTGCAGACGGCATCTGCACAAAATAATTTTGAAAAAGGCAGCATTCCGGATGAAAAAGAACCATCAATTTCTGCCGTAAAAGAAGTGTCTGAAGGAAGTGCAAAAATCGGAGAAGAAACTCTTCTTTCAGAAGACCAGGACAAAAGCGCAATCCTTGTTACAAAAGGGGCAAGCCTTAAGGCAAAAGGAACTAGTGTAGAAAAAAAATCCGGCAATACAACAAACGAATCACAGAGTAATTTTTACGGACTTAATGCTGCCATAGTTGTAAAAAAAGCCTCCTCCCTTGTCCTTGAAGGAGTAACCATCACTTCTAATGCAGAGGGGGCAAATGCTCTCTTTGCAACAGGAAAATCTTCTGTAAAAGCAAAGAACATAAAAATCCGCACAAAAAAGAATTCTTCCAGAGGTCTTGATGCCACTTACGGAGGAAACATCCATGCACAAAATGTGGACATAGAAACGGAAGGGGAACACTCTGCTGCCTTTGCAACCGACCGTGGTGAAGGAAATGTAAATGTAGAAGGCGGAAGTGCCCACACCCGCGGAGAAGGTTCACCAGTTGTGTATTCAACCGGAAACATCAGCGTAAAAAATATTCGCGGCAGTGCAAGGTCTTCTGAAATAGCAGTTGTAGAAGGAAAGAACAGCGCAAGCATGGAAGGCTGCACGTTCTTTGGCGGAAGTCAGAGCAGAAGTCCCAGGGCAGTAATGCTTTACCAGAGTATGAGTGGAGATGCCCGTAAAGGGAATGCCAGCATGAGTATAAAAAACTGCAGTCTCTTTAATTCTGGAACAGGACCATTTTTTTATGTAACAAACACAAGTGCCAGTGTCGTTATGGAAAACACAAAACTTGAATCTAAGGGAAGTGAACTTCTTCATGTAAGCGGAAACAACAGCGAACGCGGCTGGGGAAAGAAAGGTGCAAACGGCGGTAAGCTTAATTTCCTTGCAGTAAAGCAGAACCTAAGCGGAGATATTTTCTGTGATGCCATAAGTTCCCTTGTCCTCACTCTTTCAAAAGGTTCCTCTTACAGCGGAACAATCAATGCTTCTGATGCAGGAAAAGTGAATCTGGTGCTGGACAAAAAATCAACGCTTACTTTGACGGGAGATTCTTTTGTAAACGCAATTGTAAACGAAGACTCAAGTTTTAAAAATGTTTCTTCCAAAGGTTATACTCTCTTTTACAATAAAAATGCCGGTGAAAATGCATACTTAAAAGGGGCAACAATTCTTCTCCAGGGGGGAGGAAAACTTGTGGCAGTGGAAGCGGGTGAAAAAAAACTTCTTGATTCAGATGAAAAATCTCCTGACGAAGGAATACCTCTTGTGAAAAATTACGAAGGAAAAATTTCCCTGCAGGAAGACGGAAGCCTTCTTCTGGTAACAGAAACAAAAGAGTGGAAACTTCTTGTCTGGGAAGATAAGGGACCGGGTAACAAAAAAGACCAGAGACCAGAAGGAATGAAAAATGGAATGCCCGGAGAAAAGCCAAACGGAAAGCCCATGGGAAATCCGCCAGAAGGATTCGCCCC
>JAEEKM010000183.1 GCA_016282455.1 Treponema sp.
CTTGATTTGTCCGCAGTAACAGGTCTTACAGAGATTCCAGGTTACGCTTTTTGTGATGAAACCACTCAAGAAGGTTGTACGAATCTTATAGGTATAGTGCTTCCAGAAGGTGTAACAAGTATAGGAACAAGTGCGTTCATGAACAATAGAGGTTTGGCAAGCATAACATTTTCCTCTGAATCTGTATTAACCACAGTGGGTAGTTATGCCTTCGGTTATTGTAATAGCCTTTCCTCAATTTCTATCCCAAATAGTGTAACAACAATTGAAGATCTAGCATTTGTTGGTTGTGCTTCAATTACAGAGGTCATAATTCCAGATGGTGTAACTCGTCTTTGTTCGGGTGTATTCAAAGATTGTAGTGGGCTTACAACAATAACTATACCTGTTTCAGTAATTAGCATTGAAACTTGGGCTTTCGATGCCTGTTCTTCAATTACAATAAATTACGAAGGTACTACAGAGCAAAAGAATGCAATTGATATAGCCTCGGATTACGCACCAGATGTTACTGTCAATTGGATTTGTAATGATTAAGCAATTTTATTAGACGATATGTAGTATCTCTAGATTTCTGCTAAAATTTAGAGATACAACATAAAATAAACAAGTGCAGATGCTATAAATACGGTGTATTTGCTAGATGAACAACATGATTGGGCGACTAATCCAAAGAATGATAATCGCATTTATGTTTGCGCCATCCGCGAGTTCTAGCACAATAATCTAACAACCAACCTGGCATGGCAAAAGAAAACTTTTGTCATGCCAGTTTTTTTGCAAAACTGCAGGAGCTGCTGAAACAAGTTCAGCATGACAGGGGAAGGGCAGAAATTGAACCTAATAATCAGAAAAAAAAGCCTTTAAAAAATTAAATAACTGTTGTACAATTTATCTACAATAAATATCAATAAAATGCAGCTTGTCTTTCAAAAAGTGGATGAAAAATGAAAAAGTTAATAAAAATCTTATTCCTTTTCTTTACATTGTGTCTGGTAGTGTGCAGCAGGGCATTTGCCAGAGAAGCCGATCACATAAAACTCTTGCCAGATTTTAAAGATGCTGCTTTTGATGCAGGTAATCTCTATTTTGGTCTGGAAGGAATATTTGCTTTACCAGTTGCCTTTACCGGAGACCAGAAAATTGCAGGCATTGGTGCAGGTGCTGCCTTTGAGGCTGGCTATGACCTTGACGGCTGGCTCTTAGGTTTTCATGGTGAATGGCGCTTTAATTCAGATAACGGAAACTACATGAAGGAGTTTAAGAACATCTTTCTTGAGGCAGAGATTTCAAAACTGTTCGTTCTTGTTCCGGATTTTCTTGAAGTCCGTGCAAGAGTGGGCGCAGGTGCAGACTTTATCAATACAGTTTTTTACCCGAATGAACTTTACAAAAACATCGGAAAGACAGTTAAGGAAAGTAGTGCTGCAATGATTTACAGTGCAGGCGCAAACCTTGAGTTCGCCGGAATCAAACTTGTAATCCCCTATATCGGCACAGACGTAATTTTCTCTGGCGACACGGACGGCCTGTTTCTTCACACTTCCTTAAACCTGGGCTTAAGAACTACTGTAAGAAGACTTTGCTGGTCAAATAAAAAAGAAAATATATCATCCGACAAATAAAAATCAGGAGTGCAAAATGAAAAAAATCGCATGGTTACTTGGTCTTATCTTTGTATCAATTCTCATGCCTGGCTGTACAGCCATTTTTGAGTCTGATAAATATGAGGACTACGAAGCTCCCTTTACTTTTGTAGATTTTGAAACCGCAAAAGTTACCAGTTCAGTTGGTTCCGGTGCTTTTAAAGATGCTTCAGACAAACAGGTTTTAGTGCACTCCTTCAGCATGGCAAACATGGAAACAACTTACCTTCAGTGGTATGTGCTTTACCAGTGGGCCTGCAAACATAAATATTCAATTGCAGATAAAGGCGTAGAAGGTTTTGCCCTTCCTTCTGGTGCAGATGGTGCGGAGGCTTCTTCTTATGTTCCGCAAAACAGTCAGATTGGAGCAGCCATTGTTTCTCAGGAAGGTGACATGCCTGTTACCTGGGTGTCCTGGAGGTCTGCCTTAGTCTGGTGCAATGCCGCAAGTGAAAAAGCAGGTCTTGAACCAGTTTACTATATAGAAGGAACAAAAGACTTTAAGGACAAATCAAAAGTTCTCCGGGTTGCAGAAGATTATTCCTCCGTACCTTACGGAAGCGGTAAGGCAGAAAAATGCGTAATCAATGAAAATGCAAACGGCTACAGGCTCCCCACATCTTGCGAACTTGAGTTTGCCGCAATGGCAGGAAATGCCGAATCTTCTGCAGACAAGGCTGCATGGTATTCAGAAAACTCTTCATTCAGAACTCATGCTGTCGGAACAAAGGCCGCAAACTCAAAGGGGCTTTACGACCTTAGCGGAAACGTGCAGGAATGGTTCTACAATCCTTCTTCTGAAAACAAAACGGGATACCTTGGCGGAAGCTACAGATCTTCACTTGAGTTATGCAAGACAGGTGCCGCACCGGTTTATGCACATCCTGAAAAATCAACGGAAGTTGGCTTTCGTGTCTGTAAATATCTTGCAGATGCAGTTTATGACAAGTACTACACTGTTACCGTGCAAAACGTTACTGGCGGTAATATAACTGCCTCTGCTGAAAGTTCAAGACCCGAAAGGGAAGTTACACTTTCTTACCAGGAAGCCGACGGCTACACCTTTAACTCCTTTACCGTAACTGATGCAGAAGGAAAAACTGTTACAGTAAAGGATGATGCCTTTTACATGCCCTTTGCAAACGTAACCGTAACTGCTTCTTACACTGCAATTGACTATTCACTTTCTGTGGCTGACTGCACAAACGGAAGCGTAACTTTAAGTAGAGAAAGTGCCCACGTAGGAGACGAGATAAGCCTTACATTTACTCCTGCTAAAGGTTATGCACTTTCTTCCTACACGCTTACTACGGAAAGCGGAAAAAGCCTTACCGTAACAGACGGAAAGTTCACCATGCCCGCAGAGAATGTGAGTGTTGCCGCAGTTTTTGAATACGCCCCTTACACCATAACAATTGCTTCTGGAATTGAACACGGTACAGTGAGCGTAGATAAGACTTCCTGCAAAATGGGTGATGTCATAACACTTACAATGACCCCTTCTGAAGACTATGAAATTTCTTCATTCACCGTTACAACAGAAAGCGGAGAACCTGTTAACGTAACAGACGGAAAGTTTACAATGCCAGCAGAGAATGTGAGTGTGACTGCAGTATTTACTCTCATTCCATATTACGACGTAACCATTGATTCTGGAATTGAGCA
>JAEEKM010000001.1 GCA_016282455.1 Treponema sp.
GTTTCATCACCAAAAGTTGCGCTTTTTTTGTGGAGCAGGGAGTTCTTTTCTGTGAGTGCTACCCTGAAGGAATCAAGTAAATCTTCTTCAAAACTTACCGGTTCTTTTACAGAGAGAATTTCCGGGTACTGAATGCTGCTGCTATTGGAAAGAGAACGTATAACTGAGTGCGGGTGGGGTGCAAGGTGAACTTCTGTTTTGGGTACAGTGTTTTCCGGGAAATCTATGGGTGCAGTTTCTAAGGGCAGGGGATTTTTCTGTCTTTGGCGAACGATTGAGTCTACTGTGGGGATTTCATCAGGGTTTTCGGGTACAGTCTGACTTTCTTTTTCATTACTGGGTACAGATTCATCAGGGCGTTTTGCAAAAAAGCCGCTTTTGGCAACAGAGTACAGATAGCCGTTTTTTTCAAGTTCACTGTAGGCTTTAGTAACAGTGTTGCGGCTTATTTTCATGGTGTCAGATAATGTGCGGACAGAGGGCAGTTTTTGGCCAGGAACAATAGTCCCGTTATCTATGGCTTCTGCGAATTTTGAATATAACTGATAGTAGAGTTTTACCTTGCTGTTAACATCCAGTGTGAAAGAGAAATCGCTCATAAAGGTTATTATAAAGTCTATTTGGGGAGTACGTCAAGATTTTCCAGGGGAGTGAGATCAAATCTGCCGGCAAAATCTCTTGCTTTCCAGGCGTTAAAGAGTACATGCTCAGGTTTGTGTGCATCTGAATTACAAACGACCGTTAGTTTTTTTTCAGCAACAAGTTCCCAGAATTCAACATAGGGGTATTGGTATCTTATGCCCCTGCTTGTAGAATTTGGTTCACGGGATAATCCAAGTCCATTAATTTCCATGGGAAGATTAAGATCTTTTGCGGCATCAATAAGAGCCAGTGAACAGCTTTTTGCCTCCTGATCCCATTCTTTGTAAGAGGTCATAAAAATGTCGGGGTGGGCAATGAATGAATAGAGTCCGCTAGTCATGCCTTCAATTGTGTGGTCAATATATTTGAAAAGATCTTGTTTTGTTATGTTATGGGAAATTCCCTGGTGTGTTTTTCCACCATTTGTGGTAAACCAGTGAGATCCCAGTATAAGATAATCTGCTCCAAAGTGACCAAGAAGCTGATCCTGGTACCAGTTTTTATATCTTGAGTCCCATTCACATTCAAAGCCTGTGTATATGGGAAAGGTTACAGATTCTTTTGCCTGCTGTATTAAAGACTTGTAAAGGGGAACTTCTTCTATGGACATGCGAACGTCGTCCCAGATATTGTCAAAAGTTTCCGGGTAGGGACAGTGGTCGGTAAAACCCAATACGCTGCAGCCTTCTTTTTGAGCCTGAAGTGCATATTCTTTGGGGCTTCCTACTGCGTGTTTACAAAGATAGGTGTGAGTGTGAAAATTTGAGATCGTCTTCATGATGAATGGATAATATCATAAAAAGAAATTTATGTCAGTGTGTAAAAAAAATCCCCCGTAAGATTTTTCTTACGAGGGAAATGTTCGCTAATGGAACTTACAGAAAATTAAGTTTAGAACTTATTTCTTGCCAGTCTTTTTAGCGGTTGCCTTTTTTGCAGGAGCTTTTTTTGCTACTGCTTTTTTGGCTGGAGCCTTTTTTGCAACTGTCTTTTTAGCAGTTGCTCTCTGGGCTGTAGTTTTCTTTTCTGCCTTCTTTGCAGGAGCCTTTTTTGCTGCAGCTTTAGCGGGAGCTTTCTTTGCAGCAGGTGCCTTCTTAGAAGTTGAAGCTTTCTTCTCTGCTACCTTCTTTGCAGGAGCTTTCTTGGCTGTTGCTTTCTTTGCAGCGGGCTTCTTAGAAGGAGCCTTTGTTGCAGCAGCAGCTTTGATAACTGCCTGTGCACCAGCGAGACGTGCGCCTGGTACGCGGAATGGTGAGCAGGAAACGTAGTTAAGACCAATGCTGTAGCAGAGTGCGATAGAAGCGGGGTCTCCACCATGCTCTCCACAAATACCGAGGTGAAGGTCTTTCTTTGCAGAGCGTCCTTTTTCCTCAGCGATTGCCATAAGAGCACCTGGTCCTTCAGGATCAAGCTGCTTGAAGGGGTCTTCCTCAAGAAGGTTACCCTTGGTGTAGCAGTCAATGAACTTACCGTAGTCATCGCGGCTGAAGCCGAATGTTGTCTGTGTAAGGTCGTTTGTTCCGAAGCTGAAGAAGTCTGCGGCTTCTGCAATCTTGTTTGCAGTAAGAGCAGCACGTGGGAACTCAATCATTGTACCAATCTGGAACTTGAGGTTAAGTTTCTTCTCTGCGTTTACTTTGGCAATAACAGCCTCTGCCTGAGCACGAACTCTGGTGAATTCGTTAACGCTGATTACGTTAGGAATCATGATGCGAACATCGTGCTTAATTCCCTTCTTCTCTGCGTCTGCAGTTGCAAGAGCGATAGCCTCAACCTGCATCTCGTAAACTTCAGGATATGTAATTGCAACGCGAACACCACGGTGTCCGAGCATTGGGTTAGCTTCCTGGAGAGCCTGGATCTTAACTTTAAGAGACTTCTCGTCTTTTCCAAGTTCTTTTGCAAGCTGGCTGATTTCTGCATCAGCATTTGGCTTTGGAACGAACTCGTTGAGAGGGGGATCCAGAAGACGGATTGTTACCGGGCGTCCTTCCATTGTCTTGATGATTCCGAAGAAGTCA
>JAEEKM010000184.1 GCA_016282455.1 Treponema sp.
GATTCCATGCTCGACGACGAAGATGACGCTACTGCCCTTGAAGATGACGATGATGAATCTTTCAGCGAGGAAAGCGGTGTCTCTGAAGAGTCTGACAGTGACAGCGGAAAGCACCGTCTTGTAGGCGGAGATAAAGACGCAAGTATTGATGACCCCATCAGGCTCTACCTCCGCGAAATTGGTAAAGAGAACCTTCTTACCGCAGAGCAGGAAGTGGAACTTTCCAAGAAAATGGAAGACGGACAGAACATCATTAAGGACGTTATCAAAGGTTCCGGCATGATGATTCCAGAGTTCTATGCTGTTGCCCACAAGGCCTTTGCCCGCATTGACCTGCATGAACCAGGAAAAGCCCGCAAGGAAATTAACGAAGAGATGACGGAAAAACGTCGTCTTAAGGGCTGCTATGCCGAATACCTTAAACCCGTACTCCCTGAAATGAAGCAGTACATGGCATTAAAAAAGCAGCTCAACGATTCTGACCCCTCAATGGCAATTTTCCAGGACGAGCAGATGGTTGCCCTTCGTGAAAAAATTCTCCCCAGCCTTCTTAAAATTGACATTCAGACTGAGGAAATTGAAAAGTTCAGTACCAAGTTCATTGACGCTTCCCGCAAGATTGATGAATATCATCAGAAGCAGGAAAAACGCATGAGCCGTCTTGGCATTACGGACACTGTAGGACTTCGTTCCATCGGACGCCGCCTTGCCATGCACTCTGAGTGCGTAAAACTCGAGCGCGAACTTGAAATGACTGCTGACGAAATCCGTTCCGACTACACAGACATTCAGAAAATCAACAGAAAACTCCGTGAACTGGAGTATGATTTTGAAAACTCTGTAGAAGAAATCCTTGAAAAGAAAAAGGAAATTGAACGGGGAAGGGCAATGATGGAGCAGGCAAAGAACCGCCTCATCAATGCAAACCTTCGTCTTGTGGTTTCCATTGCCAAAAAATACACAAACCGCGGTCTCCAGCTTTTCGACCTGATTCAGGAAGGAAACATCGGTCTTATTAAAGCCGTAGAAAAATTTGAGTACCGCAAGGGCTATAAGTTCTCCACTTACGCCACCTGGTGGATCCGCCAGGCAATTACCAGAAGCATTAGTGATCAGGCAAGAACAATCCGTGTTCCAGTCCACATGATTGAACAGATTAACAAAGTTGTACGCGAAAGCCGCCAGCTTGTTCAGAAACTGGGTCGTGAACCAACCGATGAAGAAATTGCAGCCCAGCTTTCATGGCCTGTCAGCCGTGTTAAGCAGGTTAAAAACGTTGCCCGTGAACCAATTTCTCTTGAAACTCCTATTGGCGAAGAAGAGGACAGTTCACTCGGAGATTTTATCGAAGACAAGGAAGTGGAAAATCCCGCAAACCAGACTGCCTATATCCTGCTTCAGGAACAGCTGCAGTCCGTGCTTGCCACCCTGCCGGTGCGTGAACAGGAAGTTCTTAAAATGCGCTTTGGTCTGGACGACGGATACTCCCTTACCCTTGAAGAAGTTGGCCTTTACTTTAACGTAACCCGTGAAAGAATCCGCCAGATTGAGGCAAAGGCATTAAGAAGGCTCCGCCATCCCCGCCGTGCATTCAGTCTGCGTGACTTCATGGATCAGTAAAAGGAGTTTTTATGGCACGTGGAAAATATCTGGGAAAATCCATTTTGCTTTTGCTGCTGATCATTGTACTTGTACTCTTCGGACTTTTATGGTTCGACTACCTGGGTGTAATTCAGGCAAAGGGACTTTTTGCCCCCGTTTACAGGCGCATGGGTTTGCAGCCCCAGACATCTTCCAGTGTTTCCTCTAAAAATCTTCTGCAGGCAGATTTAGACAACGACCGTTTTGCCAAGCGCCTTGAATCCCTTGACATCCGTAAAGAAGAACTTGACAAACGTGAAGTGGATATTCGTACCCAGGAAGACAATAACACTCAGATTGCACAGGAACTGAAAGATAAAGAAACTGCTCTTGAAGAAAGAGAAAAAACATTTAACAATGAAGTAAAAAAGTACGATGATAGAATGACGAACATCGAGCAAATCGTTCAAAACCTGAACGGTATGCAGCCAAAGAATGCAGTCGCCATTCTAAATGAGATGGATGATCAGCTGGTGATTGACGTACTTCGCCGTGCAGAGGCAGATGCTGATGCAGCGGGAACTGCGTCTATGGTTGCCTACTGGCTCTCTCTCATGCCACAAGCCCGTGCCGCAGAGTTGCAGCGCAAAATGGTGAACAAACCCCTTTCTTTGGACTAGCATGGTAAAGCCTCGGTGTGCGTAATACCGGAGGTTGCCAGTGCAGGCTTTAACACTTCAAATTGCTCAGGCAGAAAAGGGAAGTGAACTTTCTTTAAAGAAAGAAAATGTCCCTTTGCAAAAGCCAGGTGCAAAACAATCATCGCTTGAAGTTTCATTCCGTTCTCTTGTTGAACAGGAGACTGCAAAAACAAATGATACTTCTGCAAAAACTGAAGCTCCTCAGAAAAAATCTCCCCAGTCTTCTCAAAAAAAGTCTGAAACAAAGTCAGATGTAAAAAATGAAAATGAAAACACTCTTTCTCAGTCAGAAAAAATGGCTGATGAAAAAGAAGAGAAAGTTTCTTTTAATGCAGCTGAAGATCAGGGATTTATTTTCCAGTCCAGTGTTCAGTCAGAAAACTTTCAGACGGATTTTAGTCAGGAAGATTTGATGGCTGTATCTCAGGGGGAAACTGTTTCTGAGCTGCAAAATGCAGAGTCCATTAAGCAGAGTGATGAACTTCTTTCTGAAAATGAAAACTTAAGTTCAGAACTTGTCGCCTTAAACCCGGAAGAGGAAGAGTATCTTCGCAACAACAGTCATTCAAGTGTTTTTGAGGAACTTTTGGATAATGTTGCCCAGTACGAGCCTTCTGAAGTAGAAGACGAAGCCCTTTTGGATTCACAGACCCTTTCACTCGAAGAACCGCTTGCTTTTCTGAAGGATAATGCCGTAAAGGAAAATCTTTCTGAAAAGAAAAATCTTTCTTCTGAAAAAATTACAGAGGACCTTTCTCTTTTGGAAGATGATCTTCTTTCTGACGAAAAAACTTTTGTAAAAGTGCCGGAAGAAAAGGTTCAGCAGGCAGGTCTTTTTACTCTCCGTGATGAAAGAACAACTTTACCCACAGAAGCGGCTGAAGAAAAAGAAAATATTTCTGATGTAAAAGTGAATACCGAGATTGTCCGCACTTCTGACAACAATGTGCAGATGACCCTTAGTCTTGCAGAAAATGTAAATCAGAACATTCTTGCTTCCAATGACCAGAGTGCTGCGGCTGCAGGTTCTACTTTCCAGGAAATGCTTTCACAGCAGATTCAGCATAATGCTCCGGATTTTGTTAAGGCAGGAAACATTGTGCTCAGGGACAACAATCAGGGCACGATAAACATGATTCTTAAGCCGGAAGCGTTAGGAAATGTTAAGGTCAGTCTTCAACTTTCCGATAAAGTAATTACGGGAGAAATCACCGTTCAGACAAAAGAAGCAATGGAAGCCTTTAAGGAAAATATCCAGGCCCTCCGTGAAGCTTTTGTTCAGAGCGGATACGAGGATGTTCAGTTTAATCTGAACCTGGCCCAGAATGATTCAAACGGTAACTTCATGCAGCAGGGACAGCAGGCAGAAGGTGAGAAGTTCTTTCTTGCAAACAGAACTTACGGCGATTTTGCACCGGGGGATTCAAGAGAGGACGAAGGCCTTACGCTGGGAATGGAAGATTTTACCCGCCGATTGCATGATGGCATCGACATGATAGCGTAAACTTTTGTTGTTGCAAAACCTGGTGGTTGAGGTTCTCGTGCGAAGCCGCGGAACGCTAACCACCTTTTTAAGGAGATGGGAGAACAAAAATACATCCCTGTATTTTTGTTCTCGCGAGTTTCCGCTGTTGCGTAAACTCGCAAGTTTACTATTGTAAACATTTGAGGGCGGCATCCGTGCCGCCTTTGTAGGAGATGGGGGAAGCAAAATACCTCCTTGTATTTTGCTTCCCAGCGAGTTTCCGCTGTCGCGTAAACTCGCAAGTTTACTGTGTTAAACATTTGAGGTGGCCTCCATGCCACCTCTGTAGGAGATGGGGGATAAAAAATACCTCCTTGTATTTTTTATCCCGGCGAGTTTTCACTTCGTGTA
>JAEEKM010000185.1 GCA_016282455.1 Treponema sp.
AGCTGCTCCAGATTGTGTTTTGAACTACAATTTGGTTGTAATTTGATATATTACTGCGGCTGCAAAGTGGCACCCATGTCATCTGTCGCTCCGTTACGTGACAGTTCCCTTATATGTTTTTTATAAAATAGAGTTTGGGGTTCCCTGCTCCCAATATAGGCTAGCTGGCGCTTACTGCCCAGGTAAGGTCACTTTCGTTAAAGGAAATTGTGTAATTTCCGCTGCTTTCAGGAGTAAAAGTGATGTTTCCTCCTTCAAGTTTCAGAATGTTTCCGGAATCGAGTCCCCAGTTTCCGTCTGTGGGCCAGCTTGAGTCGCTTACACAGAACTTAAACTCATAATTACTTCCTCCCGTAAGTTCCACTGTAACGCTCCACACATATTTTCCGTTAACTGCTCCTCCGGTCATTTCTGTTGCACCCCAGCCGTTCATGCTGCCCCTGAGGTACATATTGTCTGAGTGGGCTATAAATACTTCTCCCTCAGTGTAGGTTTCCGTGTCATAAATGTTCTTTTCAGAAGAAGTGCCCAGTTTGTAAACGCGGAAGGTTAAGGGCGCAAGGTTTTTTACGCTGACACTTGTTCCGTTAAAAGAAAGGGCAGGTGCTTCTGTGTCGCCTATTACGCAGGAGGCTTCGCTTATGCCTTTTACAGAACTTCCTGTAAAAGTTGCATCTGCAAGTGCTGAGTCTGACAGGTTGTAAACGCAGAGGTATTTTCCGTCACTTCCGTCAAGAAGGTATGCCATGGTTCCGCTTTTTCCTGCCGTAAGTTTTGTAACGCTTCCGTTTGCAAAAGTTTTTATTTTGTCTTTTCTTAAGCCCAGAAGCACTTTGTTCACAAAAAGAGGGGAGTCGTTTGCTGCCGCTTCTGTGCTTTGGAGATTCCAGTCAAATTTTCCGCGAAGGCCAAGATCACCGCCTTTTCCATTTTCCGGCATGCCAAGTTCATTTCCGTAGTAGATGAAGGGGGTTGCGGGGCGTAAAAGTGAAAGGGCTGTGGCAAGATTGATTTTTCTCCAGTTGCTTTCCAGTGTGCTTCCCACTCTTCTTGTGTAGTCATCATGATTTCCAAGAAATACTCCGTAGGTGCGGTTTGAACTGGGGTTTGCACGCAGGGTGTCGCCTGTACTGTCACTTCCGTACTGTGCGCTTGTAATACAGGGGCGGCCTGCATCAAAGTCAAATACCATGTTGAACTCGTTGTCGTTTCCAAAGTAGGCGTTAAGGGTATTTCTGTTTCCTTCAAGCCAGGCTTCACACACCATGAATTTGGGGCTTGTGAATTTGTCAAGAACTTCTGTCCTCAGTTCCTGAAACCACTTGTGGGTTGCCGCAGTGTCTGTCCATTGAGTTTCTGTTTCCATAAGGTAGCGGACTGCATCAATTCTTAAGCCGTCAAAACCCTTGTTAAGCCAGTATTTTACGACGTTTTTCATTTCCTGTCTGACTTCGCTGTTATTGTAGTTAAGGTCTGGCATGCCACCGTCAAAGGCTCCGTAGTAATAATTGTTTGAGTAGTAAACGTTTTTTCTCCAGGCACTTGTTGCACTCATGGGGTACCAGCCCTTGTCTGTTGTGCTCCACAAGTACCAGTCGCTTTTTCCGTTTAACCCTTTTGCAGAGTCTTTAAACCACTGGTGTTCTGTTGCCGTGTGATTGGGAACAAAGTCAAAGATGATTTTCATTCCCCTTGCATGACAGGCATTTATGAGGTTTATAAGATCACTCTCCTTTCCGAAGTAGGAGTTCACCTTGTAATAGTCCGTTGTGTCGTAGCCGTGCATGTTGAAGTTTTCGTCCTTGCCCTTGTAGTTACATTCAAAGACGGGACTGAGCCAGATTGCATCACAGCCCACCGTGTTCTGGATATAGTCAAGTTTGTTTTGAATACCCTTTAAGTCTCCGCAGCCGTCATTATCTGAATCGCTGAAGGATTTAATCCAGATGTGGTAAAAGGCACTTTCCCTCCACCAGGATTCTTTTAAATTCTGCGACTGATTTTCTGCCTGACTGTCTGTCTCTTCCTCTGAACCTGTGTTTTCTCCGTTTCCGTTTGTGCTGCCAGGCGCTGTAGAAACATTACAGGAAAAAGAAAACAAAAGTGCCAGCGAAAGCATCCCGGAAAATAAAACTCTGGATAATTTCCTTAAAACCATAAAGACTCCTCCATAAAATAATTGTAACCGCAAATTCTCCATTTCCACAAGATTTTTTTACATGGGACATATTTTCTTATGTGAATAAGAATAAAGTACAATACTGCGCAACGGAGCGGCAGCTGGCAAGGGTGCCACTTTGTAGCCGCAGTAATCATCCATGATGAAAACTCGATTGTAGGTTCAAAATAAAATGTTAAAAAGTTGTTCGCCTACAACCGTGGCAGGCCCCATGACAGATGACGCGGAAGTGGAGCAGTATTGCACATTACTTTTATATTTACACAAAGGGTTCCAGTGCCACTGATTTTTTTTACACGGGGATGCAGTCTGTTATGAAAATAAATGTCTATTGCCACGGAGCCGGGGTTCCAGTGCGAAAAAAAATCTGCACAAACGAAGCGAAGCGTAGTGCGGAAGCCTTTTTTCGCACTGGGTTCCCGGCGGGAGTGGCATAAATATTTATTTTATTATTGACTAATATGTATCCCCATGCAAAAAAAATAAATTTTGGTTTACATTTTACCTTTTCTGTCTTATAATTAAGTAATATGGCAGACTTGCTTACAGATTCACAATTCGAGGCGTTCCGCAAGTTAATTTATGACTCAAGTGGAATCACCTTTTCAGAGACAAACCGCTCCATCCTCGACAGCCGTCTTAAAGAAAGGCTTCGCGAGAAAGGGCTTACGGATTTGCAGGAGTATTATAAACTCGTCACTAGTGACCAGACTGAGTTCAAAACCTTTCTGGACAGCATCACTACAAACCTGACGCGCTTTTTCCGTAATCAGCCTCACTTCGACGCCCTCATCAACTATGTAATTCCTCATGTTCTTGAGAACAAGAAGAAGACTGGAGACACAAAAGTCCGCATCTGGAGTGCCGGATGTTCCACTGGAGAAGAGCCCTATACAATCGCAATGCTTCTTAAGGATAAACTTCCCGCCCCCTATACCTTCGAGATTATGGCTTCTGACATTTCACTCAAGTCACTCATGGTAGGTCAGCAGGGATTCTACCCCGAAAGCCGCATTACCGGTATTCCCCAGAATTATCTGGCCACATATTTTACAAAAACAGACGCCGGTTATCAGGTAAAACCCGAACTTATGAAAACAATTAAGTTCGACTACCACAACCTGCGTTTTGACAGCGGTGTACGCAATCTTGACATTGTGTTCTGCCGCAACGTTCTCATCTATTTTGATGAAGCCGCACAGAAGGCAACGATTGACCGTTTCTGGAATGCTATGGCAAGAAATTCCTTCCTTTTTATCGGTCACTCCGAAAGTCTGTTCGGCATGGACACCAAGTTCGAGTTCCTTAAAACTCAGTGGGCTTGTCTGTACCAGAAGAACGAATAGTCGTTCCGCAAGAGGAACTTTTTCAAGGAAATACAAATGGACGATATACAGGTATTGGTTTGTGATGATTCCGCCCTTATGCGGAACCTTATTTCACGTATTATAGATGGAACAGAGGGAATG
>JAEEKM010000186.1 GCA_016282455.1 Treponema sp.
ACAAAAAGTGCACCGTAAGCCTGGTCAGCCCAGCTTTCTAAAGCAGTCGGATAATTCATTCCTTCAGGAAGGGTAATATTGTCAAGACTTGTACAGCCTGCAAAAAAGTTTCCTGAAAGAGCTTTGGTTCCCTTTGGAAAAGTAAAAGTCTTAAGGGAAGTGCAGTCTTTAAAAATGCTTCCTCCGCCTGGATAAGCAACATTTTCCCTGTATTCAACGGCTTCCAGATTTTTCATGCCGGCAAAAGCATAGTCTGGTTTGTTTAATTCAGGAATATTTGTGACTTTTTTGATTGTCCTGTTTGCGGCAAAAGCATTCTGTTCAACTTGGATCACGGAATCAGGAATGCGGAAAGTTTCAACCTTACAGTTAGGGAGTGCATAAATAATAGTACGCTGGTCTTTGTCCATGAGAACGCCATCCTGAATTTTGTAGTTGCAGTCTTCGGGAAGGTTTATGTTCTCAAGATTAGGACATTTGTTAAAACATCCGCTCTTGAATTTTATTTTTGGACTTTGGATTGTAATTTCCTTAAGATTTGTACAGCCTGTAAAAGTGCTTCCTAGAGTTTCAAATTTTTCTCCAAGTGTAACCCGTTCAAGACTCTCGCAGCCAGAAAAAGATTCACCATCTATGGAGACAATATTCGGAAGATTTAATTCCTTAAGATCTTTTAGGCTTTTAAAACCCTTTTCGTATATAAACTGAAGGGAAGGGGGAAAATTCATTTTTTCAATAGGGCCAGACCAGCGAAAGGCCATCCATTCAATTTTTTCAAGCTGTGAACCTTCAGGAACTTCTATTTCGCGCAGATTGGGACAGCGTTCAAATTGATACATTTCAATAACTTTTTGTGTTCGTGGAATCCTTACTTTCTTTAAATACCGAACGTTTTCAAAAAAATAAGAAAAAGAATCTGGCAAGATAATTTCTTCAATGTGTGAATAAACCTGTTCCAGCCTCATTCCGTTTCCGGGTTTAATGTTTGTCAAATCCAGAATTACAGAACGGGGAATGTTGTATTCTTTAAAAGCCTCTGAAAGTTTAATTTTATCCAGATTATCATCCGTTATGACAATTCTGAGAGGTCCTTTTAAGCTGTCAAATAAATTTTCCCGCTTAGCGGAAGCTTCTTTTGCAGTGCAAAGATAATGCAGGTCTTTAACACTGGTTTTATAAACTTCCTCTTCTGCAAAAAGAGGCGCCACAAATAAAATGCTCACACATGCAATAAAAATTGCAAAAAAATTCTTTCTCATGCAAAAATTATAGCACAGTATGGGAAATAAAAACAATATGTTTTTTGCCGATTAGTAGTAAGTCCATCTGTAGAAGAATTTTTTGTTGACCGGGTCATTGCACCATTTTTCTGCGGGGGAATTTTTCTTTACATAAACAATGGTTTCTTTGCAGAAGGGATTGATTCCAATAAAGTTTACGCTGGCAGGAATTTTTATGGACTCTAAGTTCTGCTGACCAATGTAGTCGTCAGTCATAAAAGCCATATTTCCGATATATTCAAGTTTTGCAGGAAGAATGACTTCTGAAAGGCTGTTTCCACGGAAAGCGGCTTCTGCAATGTAAGTGACAGTTTTTGGTAGCTCAAGTTTTGTAAGAAAGTTTTCGTCAAAGGCGGCTTCACCTATGGCAGTAATTTTTTTAGGCAATGTAAGTTTGCTGATTCTACAGCTACGGAATGCACCTGAGCCGATTGTTGAGACTGAGTCAGGAAGAGTCAGTTCTCCAAGATCATTGTCTGCAAAGGCACCTGATTCAATTGTCTGAAGACCTTTTTCAATCACAAGTGAGCGGATTCCACATTCATAAAATGCACTATTTCCAACAGACTCTACTGTTTTTGGAATTTTTAGTGAAGGAATTTTTGCTTTGTAGAAGGCACTGTTTCCAATCCGTTTTACACCGGGATGAAAAATGATTTCTTCGATTGTTGCAAACTGAAAGGAGTCATCAGAAATAACAGTCATGGCTTTGGGAATAACCAGTTCTACAAATTTTGTGTAGGAAAAAGCATCTTTTCCAAATTTTTCTACAGTGTCGGCAATTTTGAAGTTTTTAAATCCGTTACAGCCGGAGAAGGTCTCATTTCCAATGTACTTGAGGTTCTTTGAAAAATTAACGGTTGCGAGTTCATGGCAGGAAGTAAATACACCGTCAGCAAGGCTTTCAAAATTTGAGGGAAGCTTTACGGAAGTAATTTTTGTTTCCTTAAATGCATTTTTTCCAAGGTAAGTAAGAGTCTCTGGAAGAACTACATCCATGGAAAGGCTCTGGCATTTTTCAAAAGCCTGGTCACCAATGTACTCAAGTTTTTTTGGAAAGTTGATTGAAGTAAGGTAATACTGGTGGTAAAAAGCCTTGTCTCCAATGCGGGTAATTGAGTCAGGGAGATTTATTTTTTTTATGCTGTTAGTAAAAGAAGAAAAATTGTCCGGAATTTCTGTAATGCCTTCTGGAATGACAATTTCTTCATTTGCCTTAAGTACTGAAATGATTCTGTTGCTGATTTTGTCAATTAAAATATTGTTTTCAAACTTGTAACGGGGATGGTCTTTTGCAATGGTAAAGGATTCAATGTTTTCGCAATTAGAAAATGCATCTTCTCCAATGTAGGTAATTGTAGAGGGAATGTTTACTGTTCTAAGCGTGTGGTCACCGTAAAAGGTTTTTCTTGCAATGCCTACCACTTTTTTTCCTGCTACGGTAGTTGGAATGTTCAGGTTAGGAACTGAAGGGTCGCTTGTGTTTGGTTCGCCCCATTTGTCATGGGGAATGCTGTATTCTCCAATAATAAGGTTACCATCTGAATCAATGGCATAACGCAGGGTGCGCTGGGCAAAAGTAAAGGCCAGTACAGTTGAGAAAATAAAGAGCAGGCTAAGAATTTTTTTGGACATAAATGATGACTCCCTAAAACAATTTATTATATTATAATATAGAGATGGGAAAAGCACAATGATTTAATAACGATGCTGAATTATAAGGCTTGACTTTTTGCACTATGGATTAGATATTGTATAAAATTAAAAAGTGCGTTTCTATTGACAGAAACATGAGTAAGTGTTATATTGTTACTGTAAGAAGAAACAAAACTTACGGAGGAAACTTTATGAAAAAACTAATCGGAATCGCACTTATTTCTATTGCATGTCTTTCCAGCATGTATGCAAAATCAGAAAAAAAACCAAAACAGAAAACCGTAAAAATCGGAATTGCAAAAATCGTTCAGCACCCGGCTCTTGATGCAGTTGAACAGGGCATAAAAGATGCAGTTGAAAAAGCAGGCATTAAAGCAAAGTATGACTGTCAGAATGCAAACGGAGACGTTAACACAGCCAATCAGATTGCGGCCCAGTATAAGGATGAAAAAGTAAATGTTGCAGTTGGAATTGCAACACCTGTTGCCATTGCACTTGCAAACACATTAAAGAACATTCCTGTAGTTTTTGGTACTGTGACAGATCCACTTGGAGCAGGGCTTGTAAAGACACTTGAACATGGAGAAGGAAACGTTACCGGCATGTCAGATGAACTTCCTTCCAAAGAGCAAATTAAACTTTTTAAAGAAATAGCAGGTATTAAAACTCTTGGATACATCTACACTTCCAACGAAGATAATTCTCTTTCTTCACTTGAGCTGGTAAAAGCAGGCTGTGCCGAAGCAGGACTCGAACTTGTAACCCAGGCAATAACAACTTCTGCAGAAGTAAAGCAGGCTGCAGAAGCAATTGTGGACCGCTGTGACGGAGTCTACCTTACTACAGACAACACTGTATTCTCTGCACTTCCAAGTCTGGTATCTGTTTTTAACAAGGCAAAAAAGCCAATCTTCTCTGGAGACGTAACTGGTGCAATGGAAGGAGGATGCTTTATGGCTTCCGGCTTTAACTACTACAAGGCAGGTCTGGCAACAGGTGAAATTGTAGTTCAGATTTTGAACGGAAAAAAGCCTTCAGAAATTCCAGTCCGTTTTATGACAAAGCCTGAGGACTCAGATCTTCTCTTTGATCTTGATGTAGCAAATGCATGTGGAATTACAATTCCGGAAAACTATCTCAAGCAGGCCTCATACATCTTTGAAAACGGAAAGCTTACCAAAAAATAATTGTTTGAAGCCCTCTTTTAGAAAAAAGATTTTTACATTACAATGTTTCTTATGATAGAAACAATTTTAATTGAAGGCCTTATATATAGCATTATGGTGCTGGGCCTTTATATAAGTTACAGAACCCTTAATTTCTGTGACATGACGGTAGACGGTGCTTTTCCCATGGGGGGCTGCATTCTTGCGGCCTGTCTGACTCATGGACTTGCACCCGTCTGCGGAATTATGATGGCATTTGCCGGCGGATGTCTTGCAGGTCTTTGCACGACACTCATCTACACAAAACTTCGTGTACCGGATTTACTGGCAGGAATCCTCATGATGACCATGCTCTATTCGGTTAACCTGCGCATTATGTCAAACAGGGCAAATATTTCTTTCCTTAGAATCCCAACGACTTTTTCAAAAATTATTGAGTTTACCGAAAATCATTTTCCTTCAATCCCTTCAGAAACTGGCATTTTGCTTTTCCTTATCATTTTCATCATTCTCTTTAAAGCTCTTTTAGATGTGTTTTTCCATACTGACCTGGGGCTTACAATGGGTGCTCTTGGTTCTAACCAGCAGATGATAATTTCTCAGGGAATGAATCCGCAGATTGTGAGGGGCATTGGTGTTTGTGTGGGAGACGGACTTGCCGCACTTTCAGGAGCATTTGCCAGCATGTACAATGGTTTTGCTGATGTAGGAAGCGGAACAGGAATTATTGTAAGCGGACTTGCGTCCCTTATGCTGGGGGAATTTATCATCCGTTCAAACAAAGTGCAGATGCAAACTCTTCGTGTGATTATTGGGTCAATCATCTACCGTGGACTTATGTGTATTGCCCGCCGCTACGGACACTATATTCACCTTACGGCAAATGACCTTAAACTGATTACCGGTCTTTTAATCATCATTTGTCTGATTATTGCAAAGAGGAAGGGAAAAAATGCTGGAGCTTAAAGATATAGGAATTACTTTTCATGCAGGTACTCCTGATGAGAATATTGCACTTAAAAACATCAATCTCAAAATCAACCAGGGGGACTTCATTACAATAATTGGTTCTAATGGAGCGGGAAAATCAACACTCTACAATGTCATATCCGGTACACTTACTCCAAGCACAGGTCAGATTTTTCTTGAGCAGCCAGATAACACTTCCGGGGTAAAGAGTAGTATGATAAAAAAAGAAATTACCTCTGACCCAGAATACAAGAGGGCCGCATACATAGGAAGAATTTTTCAGAATCCACTTTTGGGCACTGCAGGAAAAATGTCACTGGAAGACAACATGATGATTTGCAGTAAAAAAGGCTGGCATGGACTTAAAATCAGTCTGAACAAAAAAAAGCGGGAAGAATTCAGGGAAGCACTAAAAGTACTGGACATGGGTCTTGAAGACCGTCTGAATGACAATGTTGAACTTCTTTCCGGCGGACAGAGACAGGCACTTACACTACTCATGGCAGTTCTTTCCAAACCTTCACTTCTGCTTCTGGATGAGCACACTGCAGCCCTTGATCCAACAAACGCTGCCCTTATTATGAGGCTCACAAAAAAATTTGCAGAGGACTATAAGCTTACGGTGATGATGATAACCCACAACATGCAGCAGGCACTGGACTACGGAAACCGACTTCTTATGATGGACGGTGGCAAAATCATCATGGACATAAGCGGACCGGAGAAAGAAAAACTTACTCGGGAAGACCTGACCCAAAAGTTCCGCGAAATTAAAAAGCATGATCTGGATAATGACAGGATGGTCTTGCAGTAGAGGATGCCTAACGCACAGTTTTTTTCTTCCTTGTAGTGCAGAAGAAAATAATAAATAGAACCTATTGCCCGAAAATCGGATTTCTGATATAGTACAGTCTCAGTATGAAAACTGAACAGTGCATTTACATGACGATTCTCAAGGTAAATAAATCAGTTCATACTATTTTTATTTTGTGATTTCTAAGGCGAATTCTTTTTAGAGTTCGCCTTTTTTTTAGTTTCACGGACTCTGCTAAAGCAGTGCCGGAATTATAAATTGGTTTTTGTAAGGAGTAATATATATGAAACGAGACGACATCAAAAAGGTTTTGATTATTGGTTCGGGTCCTATTGTTATTGGTCAGGCTTGTGAGTTTGACTATTCGGGAACACAGGCTTGTAAGGCTTTGCGTGAACTGGGCTACAAGATTGTGCTTGTAAACTCTAACCCGGCTACTATTATGACTGACCCGGTTATGGCGGATGCAACTTACATTGAGCCGCTGAACGTTGAGCGTCTTTCTCAGA